>JBJTUJ010000190.1:0-5978 GCA_046080685.1 Cyanobium sp.
CTACTGGAAGCCCCACATCACCGGCCGGGCGGTCCCCCACCCACCGACCGGGGGTACATCGGGCTTTCCTTCTCCGGCGGCGGATACCGGGCCACGGCCTTCTCCCTGGGAACCATGGCCCTGCTCCAGGACCTGAAGCTCCTGGGCAAGGCGCGGGTGATGTCCAGCGTTTCCGGTGGCTCGCTGGCGCTGGCCGCCTATCTCTGTGCCAAGGCCGGCGACCTCTACACATGGCCGGGGAACCACCGCGCCAGGAGTCGGAGTTCCGCTTCTACGAACGCTTCTGGAAGCCGTTGATGCTGGCTTTCGCCGATGAGGGCTTTGCCGAGGCCTTCGTGCGGCTGCCGCTGCTGCTGCGGGGCGAGAAGCTGGTGCTGCATGCCGCGGATGCCACCCAGACCTTTCTCAACGCTCTCCTGGGCCAGGAGGCCAGCCTGGGCAACGAGGCGATCACGGCGATGCTGCGCGAGCGCTCGATCTCGCCCGATTACCTGTTCATCAACGCCGCCAACATCTCCTCGCTCGACCTGTTCCGCTTCGGTCTCCAGCGGGGCACTTCAAGCAAAGACAAGGTCGCCGGAACGAGCGAGCCCGTGGTGGTGCTCAATCGCTATTTCCTGCGCCCCGAGGGAGGGACGGTCGAGGCCGGCGACCTCTACCGGCATGCCCGCCATCTGCGCCTGGGGGATTGCGTCGCCGCCTCGTTCGCCTTCCCCGGAGGGTTCGAGCCGCTGATCTTCCCCCATGACTACTTCCGTCCCGGACGTTCGCCGGCCGGGGTGGAAGGGGCGGAACGGGCCCGTGCGCAATTCAGTGGTTCGCTGATCTGTGATCGCCGGCCCTACGTGGCCTTTCTCGACGGCGGCCTCTACGACAACCTCGGCCTGGCCAGCGTGGAGGACATCCGCTCCTTCCTGCTCAGGCGCTGCCGCGATCTCGAGGACAAGCGCAACTATCCCCAGGACGAGGACAAGGACAACGAGATCGAGGTGGAGCAGCAGATCAACTACGTGATCGCCACGGATGTCGACAACATCCAGCCAAGCATCGGCTTCTACGACGAAGCCAGCCTCCGGGAACCGTCGGGTGAGGTCACCAGGCGCCAGAGCCGGAAGGGACCCCTGACGCTGTTGCGACAGGGGAAGCGCCTTCTGCGGGTCCTGGTGGGGATGGGGCTTCTGCCGCTGCTGAGTGCCCTGTGGCTCGGGTTCGTGGTTGGGGTGGCGCTCTCATTACCTGCGGCATGGGCCAACTTGCCCCGGCTGCTGTGGGCAGTCGGTGGCCTTGTGCTGATCCTGGCGGTGATGGGGCCGCTCGGCTGGGGCCGGCGGTTAGGGCAGCTGGCTGCCGGGGTGGGCCGAAGGCTGAAGGGGCCCGGCGCACCGACCGACCCGGTGGATCCAGAACCCTCCTGGCGAGTGCGGTTGGGGCTGAGTGCTGATTTCGATCGCCGGGGTATCGACAACGATCTGGGCTCCTTGGCGCTGGGGGCCGTGCTGGGCCTGCTGCGCAGCCCCAGGCGGGCCGCCGACCTGGCCGATCTGCGGGCGGCGATCTTCGAGCGGCGGTTGGGCCAGCTGCTGCCCGCCTTCAACGGCTACCTCAAGCGCACCCGTTCGCTCACCTACGGCTACCTGCAGCAGGCCTACGACTTGGCGGGCGCGGCCGGTCGCCCCGCTACTGCCGCCGGGATGGAGGAGTGCCCGCCGGAGCACGAACCGGAGCGGTGCCACCTGATCCGCAACATGATCTTCGAGCTGATCCCCGGTCCGGACGTCGACCCCGCCTACGTGTCCAACCTCATCACCCTGCCGGTGAAGGACTATCAGCAGCAGGAGGCGATCGAGGCGATGGCGCCGGTGATGCGCAAGCTGCGCCACGCCGCCTATGCGTGTGATGTGCTGATCCGGGTGACAGCCGACATCCCCGAGCAGAGCCGTCGGATGAACCTGCCGTGCAAGCTGGCCAGGGTCGCCCCCGACCTGCAGCGCTCCATCAAGGAGTTGAACCTGGACCAGGCCGCCAGCCTGTGGACCTGGCTCATTGCCAGCCTGGGGCTTGAAGGGGACGTGGTGGAGCGTGAGGCTCCCAACCCCACCATCGGCCGGCTGGTGGCGGATGTGCACCGGCTGCTGCGCGGGGCGATGGAGGAGGCCGGCCGGCTCCAGCCGGGGGTGGCCGAGCAGCAGATCCGCCAGCGCTGTGCCGTGAAGCTCAGCGAGGACGCCACCAGCTACTCCTGGATCCCGCTGATCTGCGAGATGGCCACCAACCTCGGCACCAACTTTTGGGTGAAGGGCTATCGCTGGTACCTGCCCAACCGGCTGGAGCACAACCGCATCGTCGCGATCGGCCGCTGGTCCGTACAGAAGCCCGAGGTCGCCGACGATCGGCCGCTGCTCGACCTGGGGGCCGTGCCGGCCCCGGCTGCGGCCATCACCACCCTGGCGGGCTACCTCAGCACCTGCTTCAACCTTCTCGACTTCTACTACGCCCTCTTCGGCGCCTCGCCGACCGTTCTCGAAGACCTGGTGAATCTGCTCGACCGGGCGCCCAGTCCCGAGGAGGACAAGGCCTTTCTCCAGGATCTGGTCGACCTCCCCTACGCCCTCCGCCGCAGGGCCTTCGATCGGCTGAAGCGCCACAGCCGCTGCCCGGACTCCCTCATCTCGCCAGTCCAGGCGGCGCTTCTGGAGCCCTGGCTCACGAGTCGCGACGGCTTTCCGGATTCGTGGCGGGAGACCTTCGGGACGGCTCCTCGCTGAGCGCCTACTCCCCTTCCTGCCGCCGCAGCAGGAAGAAGAAGGGCTGGGCGATGCCCCGGGCGTCCATCAGCCCCAACAGGGTCCGCTCGTCGATGCACCGGAACACATCGATGATCGGCAGGTTGTCGTAGATCATCGCCGCCGTGGTGATGCCGCGATGGTCCAGGCGCCGCAGGCGGGCCTGCGACGCCTGGGTGGTCAGCAGCGGCAACAGCCAGCGCTGGAAGCCATCGCCCACAGCCTGTGCCCGCAGCCACGGGAAGCGCTCCAGCAACGAGGGATCGGGCATCAGCGCCCGCAGCGGCACCACCTTGCCGCCGCAGCTCTGGAACAGCAGCGGATCCACGTCCTCCTCGCTGTGGAAGGCCTTGCCGTACCAGTGGTAGGTCTCCAGGATTCCATCGAGGGGATGGCCGCTGGCGAAGCTCTCCCCCCGCCAGCGCCCCAGCATCCGCGACGGCTCCACCGCCGGCAACCGATCGAACAGGGCCAGCGCCGCCCGGGTGTCCCGCTCCGGTGCGTCGGACATCGGAAGGGTCGTTGGCAGGGGGGTGTCGTTCATGGCTGTCCGTGGCTCCAGCGCCCAGAGGCGAGCTTGTGCAGACTGTCGGCCGTCAGCACCGCCAGCGGCGCCAGCAGCATGGGCCCCAGCCAGGCGGTGGGGAAGGGAGCCGTGCCGAAGGCCTGCGCCAGCGGTGGCACCAGCACCAACATGGCGGCCACCACCGGCTCACTGGCGAAACCGAGCCACAGCAGCCGGTTGGGCCGCCGCAGCACCTGCCAGAACGGCCGGAAGTCGCTGCGGCAGGCCAGCAGGGCCCCCATCTGCGCCGCCACGATCAGGGCGAAGGTGACGGTGGAAGCCTGGGTCTGCACGGCCTGCACCGCGGCCGGGGCCCGATGCTGCAGCAGGGCTGGGGCCAGTTCGCGCAGCTCCATCAGCCCCACCCCCTGCCCGCGCCACACCAGCAGATAGCCGGCCATCGCCACCACCGCCTCGGTGAGGCCCAGCACCAGGTAGCCACGCACCATCACCGCCCGGTTGAGCAGCGCCTGGCTGCGCGGCCGCGGCGGCCGCCGCATCTCGCCCGGATCCGGCGGTTCGGCACCCAGCCCCAGGGCCGGCAGCAGGTCGGTGCCGAGATCCACCGCCAGGATCTGCAGCACCGTGAGGGCCGCGGGGATCTGCAGCGCCACCATCCCCAGGAACGGCACCATCTCCGGCACGTTCGAGGCGATCACGTAGGTGATGAAACGGCCGATGTTCGCCACCACCGAGCGGCCATAGCGCACCGCCTGCACGATCGTGGCGAAGTTGTCGTCGAGCAGCACGATGTCGGCGGCTTCGCGGGCCACGTCGGTGCCGCTCTGCCCCATCGCCAGTCCCACGTCGGCGGCTCGCAGGGCCGGGGCGTCGTTGACCCCGTCGCCCGTCACCGCCACCACCTCACCCAGAGCGCGGTAGGCCTGCACCAGCCGCAGCTTCTGCTCCGGCGCCATTCGGGCGAAC
The DNA here is from genome assembly GCA_046080685.1 of Cyanobium sp. GTDB lineage: Bacteria > Cyanobacteriota > Cyanobacteriia > PCC-6307 > Cyanobiaceae > Cyanobium. The sequence goes on from JBJTUJ010000190.1 coordinate 4,276, forward strand.
ACCAGCCGGTGGCGGTACTTGAGCAGCTGGCCCAGTTGCACGTCGCCGATCTGGGTCAGGGTGGCGCCGTCGATCACCCGCACCGGATCGGCCATGCCGCCGTCGTCGCCGGGGGGAGGTGGATTCAGCAGGCCGATCTGGCGGGCGATCGCCTGGGCGGTGATCCCGTAGTCGCCGGTGATCATCGTGACCTTGATCCCCGCCTCGCGGCACTGACGGATCGCGTCGGGCACCTCCGGCCGGGGCGGGTCGTACAGCCCCACCAGCCCCACCAGCAGCAGTCCGCTCTCCAGCTGCTCCGACTCCAGGTTGAAGGGGCCCGGGCCGGTGGGGCGCAGGGCCACCGCCAGCACCCGGAACCCCCGGGCCGCCTGGGCGTCGTTGGCGGCCACCACCCGGGCCCGCCGGGCCTCATCCAGGGGTTCGGGCCCTTCGGCCCCCAGCCAGCCGCCGCAGTGCTGCAGCACCTCCAGCGGCGCCCCCTTGCACAGCACCAGGGTGCCTTCGGCCGCCGCTGCCGGACCCAGGCCCGGCAGGTCGTCGTCGCCGGCGATCCAGTCCACCAGCACCGTCATCCGGCGCCGGTGGGAATCGAAGGGGATCTCGTGGCGACGGGGATGGCGCCGCTGCAGCTCCTCGGGCACCAGGCCCTCCTCCATCGCCGCCCGCAGCAGGGCGGTTTCGGTGGGATCGCCCACCGCCCGCCAGGGCTCGGTGGGGGTGCCGGTGTGCTCCAGCCGGGCGTTGGAGCAGAGGCTGGCGGCCCGCAGCAGCAGGCGCCGCTGCGCCGCGCCGTCCACCGGCAGCCACACATCCGCCAGTGCCATGCGGTTGCCGGTGAGGGTGCCGGTCTTGTCGCTGCAGATCAGGCTCACCGAGCCGAGGGTCTCCACCGCCGACAGGCGCCGCACCAGGGCGTTGCGGCGGGCCATCCGCTGCACGTTCAGCGCCAGGGCGAGGGTGACGGTGGGCAGCAGCCCCTCGGGCACGTTGGCCACGATGATCCCCACCGCGAACACCAGGCTCTCCAGCGGCTGCAGGCCCACCAGCAGGAAGGCCAGCACGAAGGCGATCAGCCCCAGGCTCACGGCGATCGTGCTGATCGTGTGCACGATGCGCGCCACCTGCTGCTCCAGGGTGCTGGCGCTGCGCTGGGTTCCCGCCGCCAGCCGCGCCACCTGGCCGAACTCGGTCTCGGCACCGGTGGCGTACACGAACGCCTCGCCCCGTCCCGAGGCCACCGTGCTGCCCGCCAGGGCGAGGTTGGGTCGCTCGGCCGTGGTCACGCGGCCATCACCGGCGATGGCGGCCTCCGCCCGGCGGGCCACCGGCAGCGACTCGCCGGTGAGCACCGAGAGGTCGAGGTAGAGGGAGTGGGCGCTGCTGAGGCGGCAGTCGGCCGGCACCCGCTCCCCCTCCTCCAGCAGGATCCGGTCACCCGCCACCAGCTCCTCGGCCCCCAGCCGCTGCAGCTCGCCGTCGCGCCACACCTGCACCTGGCTGGGGAGGGCGCGGATCAGGGCCGCCAGGGTGCGCTCCGCCTGGTACCCCTGCCAGAAGGAAAAGAGCCCGTTGATCAGCACCACCGACCAGATCGCCCAGCCCAGCTGGGGGGTGCCCGCGGCGAAGGCCAGGGCCCCGGCGATCCACAGCAGCAGGGCCATGAAATGCACCATCTGATCCAGCAGCCGCAGGATCAGGGG
>JBJTUJ010000191.1:0-3169 GCA_046080685.1 Cyanobium sp.
CAGCAGCAGTTTCTCCCCCACCAGCCAGAGGGCCAGGACCAACCCCGTGACAAGGGCCACGAGGCCTGCGTAGCCGAACACGTGCATCGGGCGGGTGAGGAAGCGCTTCATGAACCACACCGTCAGCAGGTCCATCAACACCCGGAAGGTGCGGTCGATTCCGTACTTGCTGCTGCCGTAGCGGCGGGGATGGTGGTTCACCTTCACCTCCCCGATCCGGGCCCCCTCGATGAAGGCCAGGGCCGGCAGGAAACGGTGCAGCTCGCCGTAGAGGTTCATGTCCGCCACCACCTCCCGGCGGTAGGCCTTGAGCGAGCAGCCGTAGTCGTGCAGACGCACCCCCGTGACGCCGGCGATCAGCCGGTTGGCGAGCAGGGAGGGGAGCAGGCGACTGAGGGTGTTGTCCTGGCGGCGATGGCGCCAGCCGCTGACCAGATCGAGCTGCTGCCGTTCCAGTTCCTCCAGCAGCAGCGGGATGTCGGCGGGATCGTTCTGGAGATCACCGTCCAGGGTCACGATCACCTGGCCCCGGCTGGTGTCGAATCCGGCGGCCATGGCCGCGGTCTGCCCGTAGTTGCGGCGCAGCAGCACCGCAACCAGCTCCGGCACCCGGGCGGCCAGCCCCCGCAGAACCTCCGGGGTGCCATCCCTGGAACCGTCGTCCACCAGGATCAGCTCGAAGCTCAACCCCAGGGGATGCAGGGCTTCCAGCAGTTTCTCCACCAGGGGCCTCACGCTGGCCTCCTCGTTGTAGAGGGGGATCACAACGGACAGCTCCGGTGCCGCGGCCGGAGCGGTGCCTCGGACGGCGACGGCCTCGGAGCTGGGGGAGGACATCGGAACCGTCGGCGCGGGTGGGGCGTCCTGAACTTAGGGGGGCAGGGGACTGCCGTCGTGGCTGTGCATCACCCGCCCGGCTCCGCGCAGTTCACGGCGGTAGTGGCTGGCCACCGGGTCGGGGTTGGTGGGGTGGAGATCATCGATCCCCAGTCCGTTGCGGCCGTGTTCGCGCCCCGAACTGTGCAGGTACCTGCCTCCACCGAGATGCAGCCCCACGTGGGTGCAGCGCCGGGCGGTGCCGAAGAAGATCAGGTCGCCGGGTCGCAGCAGGCTCGTTTCCCCGGGACGCACGGCCACCGGCCGGCAGAAGCGCTCCTGCAGGTAGGCGTCGCGGGGGAGCCAGATGCCTGCCGCTGCGAAGGCGGTCTGCACCAGGCCGGAACAGTCGTAATCGGGGCCGAGGCTGCCTCCCCAGAGGTAGACGTTCGGCCGGTCCATGGCGCTCAGGGCGAAGGCCAGCACCCGCTCCAGCCGGGCTTCGATCCCGCTGCGATCCAGCAGCAGGCGGGGCGGAGGCAGCGCGGGAGTGCCGTGACGCCGCAGGTCGTCGCCCTTCAGCCAGCAGGGATAGCCGTCTTCGACCAGGCGCACCCGCAGACGATCGCCGACCGGTTCCAGCACACTCACATGGCGGCCGGCCGCCACCTGGGTGGCCAGGCCCTCCCCCCGGGGCCGGCTGTAGGCGTCCAGATCCCGCTTCAGGCGCCAGATCCCGGCGGGGGCCGTGGTGGTGCCTAATGTCGCCATCGCTTCCGTGTCGCCGTTGATGGCGTTCTACAACCCGGATCCGGGGATGGCCCAGCAGCTGGCCTGGCTGGTGGCCGATCTGGAGCAGGAGGGCCGACCCGGTCTTGCCGAGCAGCTCTCGATCACCTGGGTTCGCTATCCGGAATCGCTGCGCCGGCGGGCCGCCAGCCTGGAACCGGATGAGTTCTGGGGCCAGGCCCCCGCCGGCGCCAGCTGGGGTGGGGAGCGCCAGCGCTATCCCGCCAGCGTGGTGAAACTGGTGTATCTCGTGGCGGCTGAGGCCTGGCTGCAGCTGCGGCTGATCGAAGATGAACCGGAGCTGCGCCGTGCCCTGGCAGACATGATCCGCGATTCCGGCAACGACGCCACCTCACTGGTGGTGGATCGCCTGAGCGGCACCACCAGCGGACCGGATCTGCCGCCGGAGCGTTTCACCGAATGGGTGGCCCAGCGCCAGCTGGTGAACCGCTGGCTGGAGGATCTGGGTTGGCAGGAGCTGCGGGGCACCAACGCCTGTCAGAAGACCTGGGGCAATGGACCCTACGGGCGCGAGCGCGCCTTCTACGGGGATCAGCTGGAGAACCGCAATCGTCTGAGCAGCGATGGCACGGCCCGTCTCCTGCATGCTGTGATCGCCGGTGCCCTGGTCTCGCCACCGGCCTGCCGAAGGATGCGCGAACTGCTGCGCCGTTCCCTCGACCCGCAGGAGCGCTCTGCCGATCCCGAGAACCAGGTGGACGGCTTCCTGGGGGCCGGTCTCCCCACCGGGGCCAAGCTCTGGAGCAAGGCCGGCTGGATGAGCCAGGCCCGCCACGACGCGGCCTACGTGGAGATCGAGGGGGCGGATCCCTTCCTACTGGTGGTCTTCAGCGAGGGAAAGCGCTGCGCCCGCGACGAGGCCCTGCTGCCGGCCATTGCCCGCGCCCTGCGGTCCCATCCCGTGGAATCGCCTCAGGGCTGAATCCCAAGCCAGAGAAAACCCCCGGACCTGACCAGGCAGTTCCGGGGGTTTCGGGCAACGGAGAGGGAGGGATTCGAACCCTCGACAGAAGTTGCCTCCTGTAACTCCTTAGCAGGGAGCCGCTTTCAACCACTCAGCCACCTCTCCAGGGGCCCAACGACTTTACCTGACCATCCAGCCCCGTTCTCAGCCCTGCTCACTCGCCCCGGAACAGCCGCTGCACCCTGCGGCTGTCGACGTTCACCAGCAGTTCGTAGGGGATGGTGCCGGCCCGCTCGGCCACTTCCGCCAGCTCCAGCCGCTGGCACTCGTGGGCACCGAAGATCAGCACCTCGTCGCCCACGCCGGCGTCGGGCACCGGGTCGAGGTCGATGGCCATCGAATCCATCGACACACGCCCCAGCACCTGCACCCGGCGGCCATGAACCAGCACCTCGCCGCGGTTGGAGCTGCGCCAAGGCACACCGTCGTTGTAGCCGGCGGCCACGATGCCGATCCGCTGCTCCTCGGCCTCCACCACGTAGGTGCCGTTGTAGCCCACCCGTTGGCCGCGGCGGCGCACCGCCACCTGGGCCAGACGGCTGACGAAGGCCACGGCCGGCTCCAGTTCGATCGCCTCGG
>JBJTUJ010000192.1:0-2719 GCA_046080685.1 Cyanobium sp.
CGGAAAGGGCCGGTGGGCCACCCACTGTGGCGGGGCCGGCGCGATGGCGGGCGAGGGCCGCATCCACGGCCTGCTGCTGGTCGCGGCGGGTGATCCAGTGGTGGTAGGTGCGGGTGTGGATCGCCACCGAGTGGCCCATCATCCGGGCCGCCACCGTGTCCGGCAGGCCGATGTGGATCGTGCGCACGGCCCAGGCATGGCGCAGGTCGTAGGGGGTGATCGGCAGGCCGTAGCGGCGGAACTGCTCCGCCACCCGCCGGCCCACCTGCTGCAGCGTGGTGCGACGCAGATCCGTGGACACCCTGGGCAGGGCCCCCGGATCCCGTCCCAGCAGCTCCAGGCCGAAGGCTTCCACCCACTCCGGCCGGAAGGGCCACACCTGGTGCTCCCCGGTCTTGGTGGTGGGAAGCACCCGCAGCACCCGGTCGCCCCCCGGAGACAGGGCGGAGAGGTCGCAGAAGAACACCTCGTGGTTCCGCAGCCCGTAGGTGGCCATCAGGCCGTAGGCCAGCCGCCAGCCCGCATTCGGGATCGTCTCCACCAGCTCGAGGATGCGGCCGTCATCGGGCAACTGACGGAAACGGGCGGCATGGAGGCCGTAGCCGGCCGCCCGCTCGCTCCAGTCGGCGGGCAGGGCCAGGCCCCGATGCCGGGCGAAGGCCGCCAGGGCGATGGCGCACTGCTGGCGGCTGCGGCTGCCGAGCTCGTAGCTCTCCAGCACCCGAACGAAGCGCTCCTGGGTGAGGGAAGCATCGCCGGCCTGGTCAAGCAACCGCCGCACGTAGGGCAGATAGGCCCCGCTCCAGGTGCTGCGGCTGCCGGCCGGGCGGCGGCGGCGGCGGGGTTCGGCGAAGAAGGCCGCACGGAAGGCCTCCAGAGGGTCCGTTCCTGCCGCGTCATGTGGAGAGCGCCCGGGATCGAAGCGGCCCTGCTCCAGCTCGGACCACACGAGCCGCAGCTGGCGGAGGGCCTCGTCCACTCCCTCCTCGCTGGCGGGCAGCCCGAGGCTGATGCGCTGCACCCTGCGCCCGCCTGGGGCGGCGGGATCCGGCAGCCCCCCCCGCAACCCGATCCGGCCACCCCGCCGTTCCAGCCGCAGGCCGATGCCCTCCTCGGCCAGGGCCGCGTTGCGGGCGGCAAGGGCGGCATCGAGCGGATGGGGGAAAGTGGGCGGACCGGAGGCCTGGGTTGCCACGGCGATTGCGTAAGGCCGGGTGCGGCCGGACGCTATCGGCCCGGAGCGCGACATGCACGGCGTCCGCCCGGGGGATGACGCTACGCTCCGCGCTGCAGAGGGGACAGGCACGGGCATGACGAGGGTCGGGGTGCTGCTGCTGAACCTCGGCGGTCCCGAACGGATCCAGGATGTGGGCCCGTTCCTCTACAACCTTTTCTCCGATCCGGAGATCATCCGGCTGCCCAATCAGGCCCTCCAGAAACCCCTGGCCTGGCTGATCAGCACCCTGCGCAGCGGCAAGTCCAAGGAGGCCTACCGCTCGATCGGCGGCGGCTCGCCGCTGCGGCGCATCACCGAACAGCAGGCCCGGGAGCTCCAGAGCACCCTGCGCCAGCGGGGGGTCGAGGCCACCAGCTACGTGGCCATGCGCTACTGGCACCCCTTCACCGAATCCGCCGTGGCCGATATCAAGGCCGACGGCATCGAGGAGGTGGTGGTGCTGCCCCTCTACCCCCAGTTCTCGATCAGCACCAGCGGCTCGAGCTTCCGCGAGCTGCAGCGCCTTCGCCAGGCCGACCCGGCCCTCCGCAGTCTGCCGATCCGCTGCATCCGCAGCTGGTACGACCATCCGGGCTACGTCGACGCGATGGCGGGCCTGATCGCTCGCCAGATCGAGGCCTCTGACGATCCCAGCCAGGCCCACGTTTTCTTCAGCGCCCACGGCGTTCCCAAGAGCTACGTGGAGGAGGCGGGCGACCCCTATCAGAAGGAGATCGAGGCCTGCACGGTCCTGATCATGAAGCGCCTCGAGGAGCTGCTGGGGCACACCAATCCCCACACCCTGGCCTACCAGAGCCGGGTGGGACCGGTGGAATGGCTCAAGCCCTACACCGAGGACGCCCTCCTCGAGCTGGGGGAACAGAAGGTGCAGGATCTGGTGGTGGTGCCGATCAGTTTCGTCAGCGAGCACATCGAGACCCTCGAGGAGATCGACATCGAGTACCGGGAGATCGCCACCGAGGCCGGCGTCACCAACTTCCGCCGGGTTCAGGCCCTAGACACCGATCCCACCTTCATCGCCGGACTGGCCGACCTGGTGCAGCAGGCGATGGCGGGGCCGGAGATCAATCTGGATCAGGCGGCGGCCCTGCCCACCCGGGTCAAGCTCTATCCCCAGGACAAATGGGCCTGGGGCTGGAACAACAGCTCGGAGGTGTGGAATGGCCGCCTGGCGATGGTGGGCTTCTCCGCCTTCCTGCTGGAACTGCTGAGCGGACGGGGTCCCCTCCATGCGTTGGGCCTGCTCTGAAACACCGCGCCGGCGGCGGGTCTGGGGCCTGCTGGCGGCGTCCGCCCTCACCCTGGCGGCCGCTGGCGTTGCCGGGATCCCTGCGGCCCGGGGCAGCAGCGGCAGCGTGTGGCGGCTGGGCGTGTTCCCCGTGGTGAACTTCGCCGGCTACACCAGCCACTTCGGCACCCGCACCGGCCCCTGGGGCCGGGTGGAACCCCACTACGGCCTGGACATCGCCGCGCCCCTGGGCT
>JBJTUJ010000193.1:0-8742 GCA_046080685.1 Cyanobium sp.
CCTCGACCTGATCGAGCGGGCGGCCGATGTTCACCTCAAGGAAGGGAGACCGCTGGTGATCGCACCGCGGGAGCTGCCCTGGAACCTGGTGCACCTGCGCAACCTCACCGCCCTGGCGGAGGCGGGGGCCCGGATCGCGCCGCCGGTGCCGGCCTGGTACCACCGCCCCACCACGATCGAGGAGATGGTGGATTTCCTCGTGATCCGGGTCTTTGACGCGCTCGGGCTGGACCTTGGTTCCCTTCGCCGTTGGCAGGGCCCCATGGCGCCGTCATCCTCGCCCTGAGGCCCTCCCTCCACCGCCTGCCCTTGACCCTGCGTCGTCTGCTGCTACTGCCCCTGCTCTCGCCCCTGCTGGCCGCCGTGCTTGTGGGGGCGCTGAATCCGCGGCCCGCCGTGAGCCTGCGTCTGCTCACCTGGAGCAGCCCGTCCCTGCCGATCGGGGCCTGGATAGCGGCCGCGGCGGGCACCGGCGCCGCCCTCAGCGGCGGGGCCACGGCGCTGGCGATCGGGGAAGCCGGTGGGGCCCTGCGGCGGCGGGTTCGTCGGCGGCAGGGATCCACCGCCGCCGATCCGGCCTGGGGCGGCGAGGTGTGGGACGAGTTCCCCAGCAGGGAAGCGGCCCAGGCTCCGCCGAGGCGGGCCCAGCCCCCCCAGGCGGTGGAGGTTCCGCCGGCCTCCTGGGCGGCGGGCCCGGCCCGGGCCCCCGGCGAGCCCGCCCCCACGGTGGCGGTGCCGTTCCGGGTGCTGCGCCGCGGCGATGGTGTCGGCATGGCGACGGCGGAGCCCGAACGGCAGGACGCGCGGGAGCGGAGGACTCCGGAACCGGAACCGGTGACGGTGGCGGCCGACGACGACTGGGGGGCCGCCGAGCGGGACGACTGGTGAACCGACGGACCTGCTTAGAGTTCCGCTTTGCCATGAGCGAACCGATCCGGTGACCGACAGCGCCTCCGTTCCCACCCCGTCCACCGGGACCGCAGCCCCCGCCAAGGCCAAGCCTCCCGCTCCGGAGGATCAGCCGTTCGCCCGCTTCGTGCCCGATCTGCTGCTGCCTGCCCTCAGCCGCGAGATCGAGGCCTACGGCGGCCCAGCCCCGGCGATCGTGTTCGAACAGGGGCCGATGCCCGTGGTGGGCAGCGACTGCTGGATGGTGAAGGGAACCCTGCCGGGCGAGCGCCGGTTCTGGCTGTGCTTCACCGAGCCCGACATCGGCAGCGCCAAGACGATCGCGGTGGCCGAAGCCGGGGTCGAACCCACCCTGCTGGAGTCGTTCCTGATCGATGAGCGCAAGATGACCCTGCCCCTGATCGTCTCGCGCCTGGTGCAGCGGCTCAACGGGCAGAAATGGCTCGGGCCCAACTGAGGCGGCGCCCGCTTCACATCCCGCCCCTGCACGGGCTTGTGCCCCCTACGATGGCCGGATTGCGTCCGCTGCCGCACGATGGTGCCTCCCGCCGCCACTGCCTCCGCTCCGGTTCAGCCGATCGGCACCCCGGAGGCCCCGGCCATCAAGGAACCGGTGAAGGACACGATCCTCACGCCGCGCTTCTACACCACCGACTTCGACGCGATGGCAGCGATGGACCTCCACCCGAACGAAGCGGAGCTGGAGGCCATCTGCGAGGAGTTCCGCAAGGACTACAACCGCCACCACTTCGTGCGCAACGAGGAGTTCGACGGAGCGGCCGACAAGCTCGATCCCGAAACCCGCAAGGTGTTCGTGGAGTTCCTCGAGCAGAGCTGCACCTCGGAGTTCTCCGGCTTTCTGCTCTACAAGGAGCTGAGCCGCCGAATCAAGGAGAAGAACCCCCTGCTGGCCGAGTGCTTCGCCCACATGGCCCGCGATGAGGCCCGCCACGCCGGCTTCCTCAACAAGTCGATGAGCGATTTCGGCCTGCAGCTGGACCTGGGCTTCCTCACCGCCAATAAGGCCTACACCTACTTCAAGCCGGCCTACATCTTCTACGCCACCTACCTGTCGGAGAAGATCGGCTACTGGCGCTACATCGCCATCTACCGCCATCTCGAGAAGAACCCCGACAGCAAGATTTTCCCGATCTTCAACTTCTTCGAGAACTGGTGCCAGGACGAGAACCGTCATGGCGATTTCTTCGACGCCCTGATGAAGGCCGTTCCCAGCACCGTCACCGGCTTCACCGCCAAGCTCTGGTGCCGCTTCTTCCTGCTGGCCGTGTTCGCCACCATGTACGTTCGCGACGTGGCCCGAAACGAGTTCTACGAGGCCCTCGGCCTCGACCCTCGCGAGTACGACAAGTACGTGATCGCGAAAACCAATGAAACCTCGGCGCGGGTCTTCCCCGTGGTGCTCGACGTGGAGAATCCGAAGTTCTGGGTTCGGCTCGAGCGACTGGTGAACAACAACCAGGCCCTCAGCGACGCCGATGCCTCCGGTGCCCCGGCTCCGATCAAGGCCCTGCGCAAGCTGCCCTACTGGGGCGCCAACGCCCTGGAGATGGCCAAGCTGTTCCTGATGGCTCCGATCGCCAGCAACCGCTACCAACCCACGGTGCGCTGAACCCTTGACCCTGTCCACCTCCCCCGTGGCCAGCCCCCCGGCGGCCGACCTCCAGGACCCTGCCTGGAAATCCCTGCTTGAACCTGTTTTGGCGGGCGGCCGTGCCGCCGGTGCCGATCTGGTGGAAGTTTTCCTTGAGCGCACCGACCACATCGGTGTGCTGGCCGAGCAGGAAGCGATCACCAGCGTTAGTCCGGCCTTCGGGGCCGGTGCCGGCCTGCGGGTGTTTCTCGATGGTCGCGATGGTTTCGTCTCCACCAACGACCTCAGCGCGGGCGGCCTGCTCAGCGCCCTCGACCAGGCCCTGGGCATGCTCGGGCTGCTGCGTCCCGCCGCTGGCGACGGCGGCTTCGGCGGACTGCCCGACCTGCAGAATCACGCCGCCGGCAAGCACCTCTGGCTCCAGCAGTGCCCATCCCTGGCGGAGTCCACAAGCCGGCTGCTGGAGGGCACCGATCGCCTGCGGCGGCACGGTCGCCATCTGCAGGCGCGCCGCGCCACCTACGCCCGCGACTGGCAGGAGGTGCTGGTGGCCGCCAGCGACGGCACCTTCGCCCGTGACATCCGCCTGCACCAGTCGGTGGGCCTGAGCGTGCTGGCCGCCGACGGCGAGCATCGCGCCAGCCTCGGCCGCCGCTACGGCACTTCCGACCGGCCCGACGATCTGCGTGCCTGGGATGCGGAGGCGGCGGCCCTCGATCTCACCGAGAGTGCCACCCGCATGCTCTACGCCGACTATGTGGAAGCGGGCCAGCTGCCGGTGGTGCTCGCCAACCGCTTCGGCGGTGTGATCTTCCACGAAGCCTGCGGCCACCTGCTGGAAACCACCCAGGTGGAGCGGGGCACCACGCCCTTCGCCGAACGGGTGGGCGAGCAGATCGCCCATGAAGCCGTCACCGCGATCGATGAGGGACTGAGCGACGGAGCCTTCGGCTCACTCTCGATGGACGACGAAGGGATGGAACCCCAACGCACCGTGCTGATCGAGAACGGCGTTCTGCGGCGCTTCCTCTCCGACCGGGCCGGCGAACGCCGCACCGGCCATGCCCGCACCGGCAGCGGTCGCCGCCAGAGCCATGCCTTCGCTGCCGCGAGCCGCATGCGCAACACCTACATCGCCGCCGGCCCCCACAGCCCCGGCGATCTGATCGCCTCGGTCGACCGCGGTCTCTACTGCAGGTCGATGGGCGGCGGCAGCGTCGGCCCCACCGGCCAGTTCAACTTCGCCGTGGAGGAGGCCTTCCTGATCGAGAACGGCGAGCTCACCAGGCCCGTGAAGGGAGCCACCCTGATCGGCGAGGCCAAGGAGGTGATGCCGCGCATCTCCATGTGCGCCAATGACCTCGACCTGGCCGCAGGCTTCTGCGGCTCGGTGAGCGGCAGCATCTTCGTGACGGTGGGCCAGCCCCACATCAAGGTGGATTCGATCACCGTGGGGGGACGCTGACCATGACCAGCACCGCAACCACCCCGCCAAAGCTCTCCGGCGGTCTCGACGTCGAGGATCTGCGCCAGCGCCTGGTGGATCTCGCCGCCGCCAGCGGCATTCACCGCTGGGATCTGGGCGCCGGCTGCAGCACCGACACCTCGGTCCAGGTGGACCGGGGCGAAGCCAAGCAGATGAAGGGGGCCCAGCGCAGCGCCATCACCGTGCGGGTGTGGAACGACCAGGGGCTGGTGGGTGTCACCAGCACCTCCGATCTCTCCGATTCCGGACTGGGGCGGGCCCTGGCCGGCGCCCACGAGGCCAGCGCCTTCGGCAATCCGGAGGACACCCCGGCCTTCTCCCCCCTGGCCACCGCCCCCCTGGCCACGATCGATCAACCCCTGCACCAGCCGGTGGGCATTCTCGAGTTGCTCGACACCCTCAAGGAAGCCGAACGGGATCTGCTGGGGCGCCATCCGGCCATCGGCACCGTTCCCTACAACGGTCTTTCGCAGCGGAGCAGCGAGCGGCTCTATCTCAACAGCGACGGCGCCTGCCGCCAGCAGCGGCTCACCACCGCCAGCCTCTACCTCTATGCCCGCGCCGAGGAGACGGGCCGCAAGCCCCGCAGTGCCGGCGCCGTGCGTCTGGCCTACGGCACAGACAGCCTCGACATCGACGGCTGCATCGAGGAGGCGGCCGCCCGCACCATCGCCCATCTCGACTACGCCCCAATCGACACCGGCCGTTACACCTGCGTGTTCACGCCCGAGGCCTTCCTCGATCTGATCGGCGCCTTCAGCAGCATGTTCAATGCCCGCGCCGTGCTCGACGGGGTCAGCCTGAGCTCACGGGACTCCCTGGGCAGTTCGGTGGCGGTGCCGTTCCTCTCGATCCATGACAACGGCCTGCACCAGGGCAACATCGGCGCCTCCACCTTCGATGGCGAAGGCACACCCACCCGGCGGCTGGCGCTGGTGGAAGGGGGCACGCTGCGCAACTTCCTGCACTCCGAGGCCACGGCCCGGGCATTCGGCGTGAGCCCCACCGGCCATGCCGGCCTGGGGGCCAAGGTGTCGGTGGGACCCGACTGGTTCGAGATCGGCCACGCCGAGGGTGCCGAAGGCGGGGCCAGTGGCCTCGATCATCTGGTGGGCGGCGGCGATGCCCGCGGGCTGGTGCTGATCGATTCCCTCTCCGCCCTGCATGCGGGGGTGAAGTCGAGCCAGGGCTCCTTCTCGCTGCCCTTCGACGGCTGGCTGATCCGCGGCGGCGAGCGGCGCTCGATCGAGGCCGCCACGGTGGCCGGTGACATCCGCCAGGTGCTGCAGGGCATCGTGGGCTTCGAAGGCGAGGCCAAGGTGACGCCGGGCGGTCTTTGCCCCCACGTCTGGGTGGAGGGTCTGTCGATCACCGGCGAGGGCTGAAGGCAGGCGGAACGAAGCGAGGCACTCGGCGATGAAGGTCCTGTTCTGGGGCACCCCGGCCTACGCCGTGGTCACGCTCAACGCCCTGGTGGCGGCGGACCATGAGCTGGTGGGAGCCGTGACCCAGCCGGATCGGCGCCGGGGGAGGGGCCGGGATCTGGTGCCCTCACCGGTGAAGGACCGGGCACTGGGACTGGGACTGCCGGTGTTCACACCGGGGCGCATCCGCCGCGAACCCGACACCCAGCAGCAGCTGGCGGAGCTGGGGGCGGAGCTCTCGGTGGTGGTGGCCTTCGGCCAGATCCTGCCCACCGAGGTGCTCGACCAGCCGCCCCTGGGCAGCTGGAACGGCCACGGTTCCCTGCTGCCCCGCTGGCGAGGCGCCGCCCCGATCCAATGGGCCCTGATGGAGGGCGACCCCCAGACCGGGGTGGGGATCATGGCGATGGAGGAAGGGCTCGACACCGGCCCGGTCCTGCTGGAGCGTGCGGTGCCGATCGGTCTTCGGGACAACGCCCACGACCTGGCCGCCAGGCTGGCGTCCCTCACCGGCGAGCTGTTCGTGGAGGCCCTGCCACGCATCGCCGCTGCCGGGCCTGGAAGCCGATCGGAGCGCTGGGCGCGGTTGGCGCTCACGCCCCAGAAGGAGGAGGGTCTGCACCTGGCACGGCCGATCGCCAAGGACGATTTCCGCATCGACTGGAGCCGCCGGGCCCTGGACCTTCATCGCCAGGTGATGGGGCTCTACCCGGGAGCCTTCACCAGGCGAGGCGGCGCCCGACTGAACGTGCGGGCCACCGAGCCCCTGGTTCAGCGACTGGCCCCGGATCTCTCCCCGGAGGCTGCCCTGCTCGCCGCGAAGCACCCTCCTGCCCCGGACGCCGGTCCGGCAGGAGACATCCCCGGCACCGTGCTGGAGGTGGTGGAGGGAGTGGGCCTGGTGGTGGCCACCGGCGGCTGCCCCCTGCTGATCCGGGAGGCCCAGCTGGAGGGGAAGGGCCCCAGCAGCGGCAAGGCGATGGTGCAGCAACTGGGGCTGCGACCGGGGGATCGGCTGGGGTCTTGAAGATCTGTGTTGTCAGTGTTCTCTGACACATCCCGCGCTACCGGCTCGCGATAGACCGGAATTACGGGCTTCAGGGGGAATGGCAATGAAAAACAGTATGTATGGCGAGCTGTGCCTGGTGCGTTCCACTGGTAACGGCTGCCAGATCTACCGCGACATGGTGGGCCGCTTCGTGGTGCTCCATGCGGCCGCACCGGAGGACGGCAAGCCGGCCGCCACCCTCGCCGGTGCCTATGCGGAATGCCGGGGTCTGGAGCGGTCGAAGACACCGCTCCCTGCGGAACCACCCGGCTGAACGCTTCAGACGGGGGCGGTGCTGCCCTGGGGCTGGCGGCGATGCAGTTCGTGCAGTCCCTCGAGCTGGTTGTGCACCGACACCAGTTGGTCGCGGATGTGGCGGCTGTTGTCGATGCGGGACAGGGCCAGCAGCATGGCCTCCACCTGGGCCTTGCAGTCGATCAGCACGCGGCACTCGGGAGAGCCGGGTTCGTAGGTCATGTAAGAAAGGTCAACAACACCTAGTGCACCGCAGCCTGCCGCGGGAAACTGTCGCAAGCACTGCGGTTTCCCAGGCCCACCTACCCCCGCATGCCCAGCGTCGGCCTTCCTCAGCGGCGGCGCTGGGGGGCCGGGGAGCGGCTGTCCCGCCGCGGGGGGCCATCCCGCCGGCGTCCCCGACCGCCACTGAGATCCAGGGGCGGGGCACTGAGGACGGTGGGCTCGAACCCCGCCACCTCCTGGCGCGGGAGGGTGGTGCCGATCAGCCGCTCGATGGCCCGCAGCAGTTCGTGCTCCTCGGCCGCCACCAGGGAGATCGCATGGCCGTCCTGCCCGGCCCGTCCGGTGCGGCCGATGCGGTGCACGTAGTCCTCGGGCACGTTGGGGAGATCGAGGTTCACCACGTGGGGCAGCTGGTGAATGTCGATGCCGCGGGCGGCGATGTCGGTGGCCACCAGCACCCGCACCTCGCCGCTCTTGAAGCCCGCCAGAGCGCGGGTGCGGGCGCCCTGGCTCTTGTTGCCATGGATCGCCGCCGCCGAGAGCCCCTCGGCGTCCAGCCGCTCGGCCACCTTGTTGGCGCCGTGCTTGGTGCGGGAGAACACCAGCACCTGCTGCCAGTCGTTGGTGCGGATCAGGTGGCTGAGCAGCTCCGCTTTGCGGGCCATGTCACAGGGGTGGAGCAGCTGCTCCACCGTGGTGGCGGCCCTGTTCTCCGGAGTGGCCTGCAGATGAACCGGGTTATGGAGCAGACCGGTGGCCAGCTTGCGAATCTCGCCGGAGAAGGTGGCCGAGAACAGCAGGTTCTGGCGATGGCTCGGCAGCAGCGAGAGGATGCGGCGGATGTCGCGGATGAAGCCCATGTCGAGCATGCGATCGGCCTCATCCAGCACCAGGATCTCCACCCGGTCGAGGCGCAGGGCGTTCTGCTGATGGAGATCCATCAGCCGGCCCGGGGTGGCCACCAGCACATCCGCCCCGCGCCGCAGGCGCTGCATCTGCGGGTTGATGCTCACGCCCCCGAACACCACATCGGCGCGCAGATCGAGATAACGGCCATAGGCGACCACGCTCTCCCCCACCTGGGCCGCCAGCTCCCTGGTGGGGGTGAGCACCAGGGAGCGCACCACACCGGCCCGGGCGTGGGGACCATGGCGCAGGCGCTCCAGCATCGGCAGAGTGAAGCCGGCGGTCTTGCCGGTGCCCGTCTGGGCCGCCGCCATCACATCGCGCCCCTCCAGCACGGCGGGGATGCACTGGCGCTGGATCGGCGACGGGGTGCGGTAGCCCTTGCCCGCCACGGCTTTGAGAATCGGCTCGGAGAGTCCGAGATCCGCGAAGTCGGCCGCCAGACCCGCTTCCGGTGGGGCGATCGTGGTGAAGGGCACCAGGGGCGGGGCACCATTCTCTTCAGGGTTGCTCGCCGCTGCCCGGACGGAAGTGCCTCGTCGCCGCTGCGGCGACGGTGTGGAGGCAGCGCCAGGGGTGGATCCGGCTGTGGATCCGGCCGTGGATCCAGCCTTGGATCCGGTGGGGGTAGTGCGGCGGGCGGAGCCGGAGGAAGGCGTGGCGATCGGGGCGCGGATGCAGTTGCTTCAACCCTAGGTGCGTCCGCACCCCTGGTCGCTCAGGCCAGGAAATGGCTGCAGCGCTCGCAGGGGCCGTCCGGCAGGACGGCGCAGCGCAGCAGGGGGCTGCGGGCGTTGTAGCGGCAGCGGGGATCGCCGATGACCCAGCCCCCGTTCCAGGGACGAGCGTCCTGCGGCCGCGGCTGGGACTTCACCTG
>JBJTUJ010000194.1:0-3849 GCA_046080685.1 Cyanobium sp.
CAATGACCCATTTGATCCTGAATCAATCTCATGTCCATGCCCATCTCCAAGAGATGGGTGGCATAGGCATGTCGCAGTGAGCGTATAGAGAGTTTCTTCTTGATGCCACACTCAGCCATGGTCGCTCGAAATGCGCCCTGAATTCCGCTTGCATCCATCGGCTTGCTTACGGCCTTCCCCATCAGTTCTCCACCAGCTGGGCTTGGAAACAGCAACCTGGGATGACGGTGTGTTGCCCAGAATCGTCGCAGGACTGAAAGAGTCAGGTGTGGCAAAGTCACATACCTATCTTTTCCGCCTTTGCCGTTACGAATATGCACTCGATGCCGGCTCCCATCAATATCACCAACTTCGATCCCCAACCCTTCTCTAGTACGTAACCCTAAACTATAGACTACAAACAAGAATACACGATATCGTCTCTTGCGAATAGAGTTAATCAGCCGATGAACTTCTTCTCTTGATGGAATATCGGGAAGTTGTCGTTTTGTCTGTGGGCGGACGATCTTGAACCACTCCATCTCACGTTCAAGAACATACCGATGCAGAAAGATTAAGCCAGATAATTCAACATTGACCGTGCTCCATGAGTATTTTTTTAGCATCCATGAAAAATAGTCTTTAAGCTCATCGGCACTTAGGTTGTCAGGGCTCCGTTGAAAATAGGAAGCAACACGCCTCAATGTGCGGCTGTAACTTTCTATGGTTCGATCGCGCAAGCCATGCAGCTTCAAGGCTTGCTGGTAAACTTCAAAAAGATGGTTAAACTGGGCATCTTCGGCTGGATTCATTGGCATAGCTTCCCCAAGGGAAGACGAGTGGAATTCGCCACTTCCAAACCCCGTGGGCTTTGATGGCGCTTCCTGAGTGTCTTGACCCTTCAGTGGACGGTGATGCCCGGTGAAAACAATTTCGCTTAGATGATGCTAAAATTTAAGCATGATGAAACTGGGGCGTGGCGGATGTCTATGCCTACTTCTTTAAATCTGCCGCGTAGCGGCTTGGTCCAACGCTGAATGGACGGATCCTCATATTAAAAGCTCCGACGCCGTTTTTGCCGCCTATGCGCGTGTGCCTTCCGGCTGTGACCCTTGATATCGCCTGCGGTGCTGTTGAGTTCACGCATGTCGGAGTCTTTCCGGCTTTGATGGGAGGATCCGCCTATAAGCGTTCGTGCTGCTACAAAAGGTCAGCAGGGCTGGCGACGCCCAGGGGACCCCGGTTCAGCACGTGCGTGTAGATCATGGTGGTGTTGATGTCGTTGTGGCCCATCAACTCCTGAATCGTGCGGATATCTTGTCCGCGCTCCAGGAGATGGGTGGCGAACGAGTGTCGGAAGGTATGGCACGTGGCTGGCGTCACGATTCCTGAGGCCAGCACCGCCCTGCGAACCGCCTTCTGGATCAGGCTGGGATCCAGGTGGTGGCGCCCCTGCTCTCCGGTGTCGGCATTGTGCCAGCGATGGTGCTGCGGGAACACCCATTGCCAGCCCCATTCCACTGGGGCATGGGGATACTACCTCGCCAGCGCGTGGGGCAGGCAGACCCTTCCATAGCCCTCGGCAAGGTCCAGGCGGTGCAGCCTTCGCACGTCTTCCAGATGCCGACTGAGCTTCTCTGCCACTCTCGCAGGCAACATCGTGCGCCGGTCTTTACCACCTTTGCCCTGGCGCACGGTGATCTGGCGGCGCTGGAAATCCACGTCATGCACCCGCAGCCTCAATGCCTCCATGAGGCGAAGCCCTCCCCCGTACAGCACGCCAGCAACCAGGGCCTCCACTCCATCCAGCTGCTCCAGCACGGCACGCACCTCCTCGATGGTCATCACCACCGGCAGCCGCCTTTTCGTTCTCGCCCTCACCAGCCCCTCCAGCTAAGGCATTCACCTCCTCGCTGCCCATCTCGCGCGGATGGCGCCGATGGTGGAAGCGCAGGAACCGCCTCAGCCACTGCTCGTAGGTCGCCACGGTGCGCTGTGCGTAGTGGCGCGCCTGCAGCTCCTCGCGATAGCGCTGGATCAGCCCCGGCGGGCGTGGATTGGTCGGCATGGTTCGTCTCTGCCACGCCACAGGGTCCCCACCGCCATTCAGGGGCCCTGGCCCATCCCCCTTCGTTCCAGCCCAAGGCCCACGGGCAGCCGCTGTCGCTCCTATGGGCCGCTGAGCGTGATGATGGGTCCATGCCCTCATCCGCAGCCGACATCGGCTCGCACGCTCGATGGACATCCCCTTTTCCCTCACCCTGAGCTTCGATGACCTCGAGGTGCTCCTGCTGGTAGAGAACGGCGGTGCTACACCACTGGAGGTTGAGGAGTCGTTGGGAATCGAACGGCATGAGACAACAACCGTGTTTCGCGACTTGGTGCGCCGCGGTCTGCTCGATTGGCAGGGCAGATCCCATGCTCAAGGTGCCCTGCCCTGGCCCTGGAGCTTCGGCTCCACCGTCTTTCAGCTCACGCCGCTGGCCCGCAGTCTGCGTAGCGATGGCGACTTCGTGGATACAGCCTTTGCCGCATCAATCTTGCTCCCCGTCCTGAAAGACAGGTTGTGAGAGCGGTGCGCGGGTCAGACGGCGTTCGGCCCCGGCTGTTGCCGCCTCTGGTGGTGCATGGAACCAGAAAACGGCGGGGTGTTGGCGGCAGCGCATGGACCTCCTTGACCAGCGCCTCGGGAGTCGATCACGGGCCTGGTCCTGTGTCGCTCAGCGCGGCACCAGGCTGGCCTCGATGAGGCTGGCCTTGATGAGGCTGGCCTCGATGAACGAGGCCGGTCGCTCGGCGGTGGCCAGGTAGTAGAGAATCACCAGCTCGCCCCGATCGTTCTGGCCGATCTGGGGATAGCCCATGTCGGAGGCGTGGGGGTTGGCGCGCACCACCCGCTCAGGGCCCCAGGTGCGGCCGTCGTCGTCGCTGAGGCGCAGCAGCATCACCTGGCGGCGGCGATCGGCCCAGGCGCAGGCCAGGCGGCCATCCCGCAGCCGGGTGAGGGAGGGAGGGTTGCCATTGCAGCAGCCGGCCTCCCCCAACCTGGAGCGGAACTGCCAGCGGCGGCCGCCATCCTCGGAAACCACCAGATCGATCCAGTTCTCATCCTCTCCGCCGCGGGGATTCCGCCGCCGCAGGGCCGCCACCAAGCGGTCGCCGCCGAGATCCACCGCCGACGGCATCACCGCCCGGTAAGGATCCCGGCGAGGCACCAGCCAGCCGAGGAAGCGGAACCTGCGGCCGCCGTCATCGCTGCGGACGGCGAAGGGCTTGTCGAGCCGTCCTGCCCAGCGCCCCAGGGAAGGATCCTGGGCCGAGAGCAGCATCACCACCGCATCCCGGCCCTGGGGCAGGACGCTGGTGCGGGAGGTGATCCGCAGCCCGGCCAGCTCGGGGGTGTCCTCCAGGCCGGTGAAGGCCCAGGGTCCCCGCCAGGTCCGCCCCCGGTCGGTGGAGACATGGAACGCGCCAAGCCGGGCCGGGCCCTTCTCCCCCGAACCGGCCACCACGCGCACCGCCAGGTCGGGGTGATCGAAGCGGAGATCACCGGGGCCCGCGGGCTGGGGTGTGCCGGTGCGGCTGAGGGCGGCCGGAGGGCTCTCGACGCTCCAGCTGACGCCACCATCGCGCGAACGGGCCAGCCTGAACTCCTGGGGCTGGCCCACCTTGTGGCCCTCCAGCTCAGGGCGCCAGGGGCCATCGCTGAAGCCCACGAGCAGCTCCCGCCCCCCCTGCCACGACCAGAAGCCGTTGTTGGCGGGCCAGGCGAGGAAGCGATCGGGGGTGGAGGCCACCACCACGGGCGACACCGCGGCGGGGGCATGGCGAGGGGCGGCCGGCGCCGCGGCGAGGGGCGGAAGGACAGAC
>JBJTUJ010000195.1:0-6891 GCA_046080685.1 Cyanobium sp.
GGGATGGCTGCGTGCTCCACCCGGGGGTGGTGCTCTACGACGACGTGGTGCTGGCGGAGGGCTGTGAGATCCACGCCGGCGCGGTGCTCCACCCCGGCAGCCGCCTCGGCCGCGGCTGCGTGATCCACTCCAACGCCGTGATCGCCTCGGAGGGCTTCGGCTTCGTGCCCACCGCCACCGGCTGGGTGAAGATGCCCCAGACCGGCCTGGTGGTGCTGGAAGACGAGGTGGAGGTGGGCTGTGGCTCCACCATCGATCGTCCCTCGGTGGGCGAAACGCGCATCGGCGCCGGCACCAAGATCGACAACCTCGTGCACGTGGGCCACGGGGTGGTCACCGGCCGCGGCTGCGCGCTGGCGGCCCAGGTGGGCATCGCCGGCGGCGCGGTGCTCGGCGACGGCGTGATCCTCGCCGGCCAGGTAGGGGTGGCCAACAAGGCCGTGATCGGTGATCGCGCCATCGCCTCCTCTAAGTCGGGCATCCACGGGGAGGTGGCGGCCGGCGAGGTGGTGAGCGGCTACCCCGCCATCCCCAACCGCCTCTAGCTGCGCTGCTCGGCCGCCTTCAACAAGCTGCCCGAGATGGCCCGCACCCTGCGCCGCCTCAGTTCCGATGGGAGCTGAAGGCCAGCGGGCGGGTCGGTAGTCTCGCGGCGCTGCCTCCCGTCCGCGATGACCACCCACCGGATCACCCTGCTCCCCGGCGATGGCATCGGTCCGGAGATCACGGCCGTGGCCCGCCGCCTGCTGGATGCGGTGGCCGCCCGGCACGGCTTCACCTTGGCCTACGACGAACAGCCGATCGGCGCGGCGGCGATCGATGCCACCGGCGTTCCCCTGCCCGAAAGCACCCTGGAGGCCTGCCGCGATTCCGATGGAGTGCTGCTGGCCGCCATCGGCGATCCCCGCTGCGACAGCCTGCCGCGCGAGCTGCGGCCTGAGAGCGGGCTTCTGGCCCTGCGCGCCGGCCTCGGTCTGTTCGCCAACCTGCGGCCGGTGCGCATCATCCCGGCCCTGATCGATGCCAGCAGCCTCAAGCGTGAGGTGATCGAGAACGTCGATCTGCTGGTGGTGCGGGAGCTGATCGGCGGCGTCTACTTCGGCACCCCCAAGGGCCGGATCGAGGCTGAAGGCCGCGTGCGGGCCTTCAACACCATGGCCTACTTCGACGACGAGATCGACCGCATCGCCCGGGTGGGCTTCCGCCTGGCCCAGGAGCGCAAGGGGCGACTCTGCTCGGTCGACAAGGCCAACGTGCTCGACGTGAGCCAGCTCTGGCGCGACCGGGTGGAGGCGATCCACGAGGAGTTCCCGGAGGTGGAGCTGAGCCACATGTACGTGGACAACGCCGCCATGCAGCTGGTGCGCGCGCCGAGCCAGTTCGACGTGCTGCTCACCAGCAACCTGTTCGGCGACATCCTCAGCGACGAGGCGGCCATGCTCACCGGCTCGATCGGCATGCTCCCCTCCGCCTCCCTGGGGGCCGAAGGGCCCGGGCTGTTCGAGCCCGTGCATGGCTCCGCTCCGGACATTGCCGGCCAGGACCTGGCCAACCCGATGGCCATGGTGCTCTCAGCCGCCATGCTGCTGCGGGTGGGACTGCACCAGGAGGGGGCCGCCGCCGACCTGGAGGCCGCCGTGGATCGGGTGCTGGAGGCCGGGTTCCGCACCTCCGACCTCAGGGCCGAGGGCGCCGCCGTGCTGGGCTGCGAGGCGATGGGCCAGAAGCTGCTGGAAGCCCTCGGGGCCTGACGGCCTCCCGCTGCACGGGGCCGGACCGGCGATCTGCGAAACTCGCAGGCGCGTTCTCCCCCTGCGTCGATGTCGAAGCGTCACCCGGTCGTGGCCGTCACCGGTTCCTCCGGCGCCGGGACCAGCACCGTCAAACGCGCCTTCGAGTACATCTTCTCCCGCGAGGGCATCACCCCGGCGGTAGTGGAGGGTGACAGCTACCACCGCTACGAGCGCGGCCCGATGAAGAAGGCGATGGCGGCGTCGCTGTCCAAGGGCGAGAACTTCTCCCACTTCGGTCCCGAAGCCAACCTGTTCGACAAGCTCGAGGAGCTGTTCCGCACCTACGGCGAAACCGGCAGCGGCGAGAAGCGCTACTACCTGCACTCCGTGGAGGAGGCCGCCGAGCACAACGGCCGCCTGGGCACCAGCCTCGAGCCCGGCCAGTTCACCCCCTGGGAGCCGATTGACCCCGGCACCGATCTGCTGTTCTACGAAGGCCTGCACGGCGGCGTGGCGGGTGAGGGCTACGACGTGGCGGCCCTCGCCGATCTGCTGGTGGGCGTGGTGCCGATCACCAACCTGGAGTGGATCCAGAAGATCTCCCGCGACAACGCTGAGCGCGGCTACTCGGCCGAGGCGATCGTGGACACGATCCTGCGCCGCATGCCCGACTACATCAACCACATCTGCCCGCAGTTCAGCCGCACCGATATCAACTTCCAGCGGGTGCCCACGGTGGACACCTCCAACCCCTTCATGATCCGGCCCATCCCCACCGCGGATGAAAGCTTCGTGATCATCCACTTCCGCAAGGGAGCCCGCGAGAAGTGGGAGATCGACTTCCCCTACCTGCTCGACATGATCCACGACTCCTTCATGTCCAGCCCCACCTCGATCGTGGTCAACGGCGGCAAGATGGGCTTCGCCATGGAGCTGATCCTCACCCCGGTGATTCATCGCATGATCGAGGAGAAGAAGAAGCTGGGGTGATCGCCGGCATCCTCGGCGCCGACTCCTACACTGGCGCCAGATGATTCGGTGATTCTTCTCACCGAGGTGCCATCGTCCGTGCCGCCGCCGACAGCAGTCCCTCCTTCCGGATCCGCGGTGCCGGTCGGAACGGTCGGCCCAATGGTGGGGTGAATGTTGGCGGATCGGCGAACCGCTCGGCCGGCTCAGATCCGCTGGCGGCCCTGCGGCTCGATCGCATCAACAGCCGCGAACTCCTGCGTGATGCCCGCACGATCTACTTCCGCTTTCTCGAAAGCGGCTGGGGCCAAGGCGATCCGCTCGGCGTGGTGATGGCCGGGGCGGAGGGCGCCGCCGGCCACGTCGTCTTCGACCTGCCGGTGCTGCTTCCCCACGAATGCTTCGTTCCCCTGGAACTGTTGCGCCTGCGGTCCGGCGGCCGCAGCCGGGGCTCCCGGGCCCCGGCCAACCGCCCGGCACCACCGCTGGGTTCCACCCCCCTCCGTCCCCCTTCCCCGGTCCGTGCCGCCGACGATGTCTGATTCGTCGTTCCCGATCCTGCTGGCCACGGCCCCGGCCGCCCTGGCCATCCCCGCCCTTGCGCTCGGGGCCTGCATGGGTAGTTTTCTCAACGTGGTGGCCTGGCGTCTCCCCCGCGGCCAATCGTTCGTGCGCCCCCCGAGCAGCTGCCCCCGCTGTGGCACCCGCCTGCGCTGGCACGACAACCTTCCGATCCTGGGCTGGCTGCTGCTCGGCGGCCGCTGCCGCCATTGCCGCACCGCCATCGCTGTGCGCTACCCGGCGGTGGAACTGCTGGCGGCGGGCCTGTGGGTGGCCCTGCTGTTCGCCCGGCCCGAAGCCATGGGCAGCGCCCCGAATCCCTGGCTGCTGGTGCTGGCCGGCTGGACGCTGGCCGGCTGGCTGATTCCCCTGGTGCTGGTGGATCTGGAGCGCATGCTGTTGCCGGAACCCCTCTGCCGCTGGGGACTGATCACCGGCCTCGTGGCCACGGCCCTGCTCGGCGCCCTGCAGGGCGACGGCACCGCCCGCACGCTGCTGTTCTCCCATCTGCTCGCGGCTGCGGCGGGGCTGCTGGGCTTCGAGGCCCTTTCGGCCCTAGGGGAGAAGGCGATGGGGCGGCCTGCCCTAGGGCTTGGTGACGCGCGCCTCGCCGCCCTGATCGGGGCCTGGCTCGGACCTCTCGGCCTTGCCGTCACCGTGGCCCTGGCCGTGTTCGGTGGCGCCGTGGTGGGCGGCCTGGCCCGCCTCAGCGGACGGCTGGGCCCCCAGCAGCCCTTCCCCTTCGGACCCTTCCTCGCCGCCGGCGCCCTGGTGGTGTGGATCGGTGGGGCCCACCCCTGGGTGGTCCTTTCGGGGCTGGAACCGCTGCTGGCCCCCGGCCTTTAATGGGGAGGTCGTGATCCCGCTGCGGCGGGTACCCCATGTCCCTGTTCGACTGGTTCGCGGATCGCCGCAAGAACGCCCCGGTGGTCCGCAACAGCCAGGGACCCGACACCGAGGAGGGTGACGGGCTCTGGAGCAAATGCCCCGAGTGCGCCCAGGTTGTCTATCGCAAGGATCTGGTCGCCAACGCCAGCGTGTGCCGCGGCTGCGGCCACCACAACCGCATCGACAGCCCCGAGCGGATCCGCCTGATCGCCGACGAGGGCAGCTTTGAACCCCTCGACAGCGACCTCTCCCCCACCGACCCCCTGGCCTTCAAGGACCGGCGCAGCTACGCCGACCGGCTGCGGGACAGTCAGCAGACCACCGGCATGCGCGATGCGGTGGTCACGGGTCTGTGCCGCCTCGACGGGCTCCCTCTGGCCCTGGGGGTGATGGACTTCCGCTTCATGGGCGGCTCGATGGGCTCGGTGGTGGGCGAGAAGCTCACCCGTCTGATCGAGGAGGCCACGGCCCGCCGCTTCCCGGTGCTGATCGTCTGCGCCTCGGGAGGTGCCCGCATGCAGGAGGGGATGCTCAGCCTGATGCAGATGGCCAAGATCTCCGGAGCCCTGGAGCGGCACAGGCGGGCGGGCCTGCTCTACCTGCCCCTGCTGACCCACCCCACCACCGGGGGGGTCACCGCCAGCTTCGCGATGCTGGGGGATCTGATCCTGGCGGAACCCAAGGCCCTGATCGGTTTCGCCGGTCGGCGGGTTATCGAGCAGACCCTGCGCGAGAAGCTGCCGGAGGGCTTCCAGACGGCCGAATACCTGCAGGACCACGGTTTCGTGGACACGATCGTGCCCCGCACCGAGCTGCGCGCCACCCTGGCCAGCCTTCTGCGCCTGCACGGCGCCGTTCCCGCCGCCCTGCCCGTGGCGACGTGATCCCCATGTCGTCAACCGGACGGGCCCACTGGCTTGGCCATCGCCTCGCCCACCTCATCGCCCCACTCATCGCCCCGCTCATCGCCCCGCTGCTGGCACTGCTGCTCCTGCTGGTCTCCCCAGCCCTGGCCTTGGCCGGTTCGGTGGAGTGGCACGAGGTGCCCGCCACCGCCGAGGGCCGCCAGTGGTGGGATTCCGGCAGCCTGCGCTTCGATCGCCAGGGCCGGCTGTCGGTGCTCAGCCGCTTCCAGCCCCCCGCTCCATCCGGTGACGACGGCGAGACTCCCACCAGGCCCCCCTCCGGAACCCTCTACGTGATGCAGCTCGACTGTGACGAGGCCCTCTACCGCGACACGTCGGTGAACAGCCTCCCCCGCTGGCAGGCGGAATGGCTGCCGGTGGCCGGCGATGGGCTGATGACCTCCGTGCTCAACGAGGCCTGCGCCGCCGCCACGGCGAGCCGTTGATCTCCCTTCCCTTCCCATGACCCACCGTCCCCTGCGGGTCGCCGTCGCCGGTCTCGGCTTCGGCGAGAAGGTGCACCTGTGCGCCCTGACCGACTGCCCGAGCACCGAGCCCGTGGCCCTCTGGCATCCGCGGCCCGAGCGGCTGGAGCAGGCCACGCGCAGCAGCGGCCTGCCGGGGTTCAGCACTTTCGATGCCCTCCTGGCCGACCCCGCCGTCGAGGCCGTGGTGATCGCCACGCCGCCGGGCCCCCGCTTCGCCCTGGCCCTAGCCGCCCTCGAAGCGGGCAAGCACCTGCTGCTGGAGAAGCCCGTGGCTCTCTGCACGGATCAGGTGGAGGAGTTGCAGCGGCTGGCCCTGCAACGGGGACTCACGGTGGCGGTGGACTTCGAATACCGGGCGGTTCCCCTCTTCCAGCAACTGCATCAGCTGCTGGAGCGGGGCGTGCTGGGCGACCCCTGGCTGGTGAAGCTCGACTGGCTGATGAGCAGCCGGGCGGATGC
Source organism: Cyanobium sp. (assembly GCA_046080685.1). Taxonomy (GTDB): domain Bacteria; phylum Cyanobacteriota; class Cyanobacteriia; order PCC-6307; family Cyanobiaceae; genus Cyanobium. Next base: position 6,004 of record JBJTUJ010000195.1, read on the forward strand.
GAGCCGCCCCTGGAACTGGTATTCCCAGTCGGAGGAAGGGGGCGGCGTGCTCGGGGCCCTGGGCACCCACGCCTTCGACATGCTGCACTGGCTCGTGGGTCCCAGCCGCAGCCTGCGGGCCCAGCTCGCCACCGCCATCGGCAGCCGCCCGCTGCCCGACGGCAGCGGCAGCGCGACGGTGGATGCGGAGGACATCGCCCTGATCCAGATGGAGCTGATGGCAGCGGACGGCCGCACCGTGCCCGCCCAGGTGAGCCTGGCCTCGGTGACGCGACAGGGCCGGGGCTGCTGGATCGAGCTCTACGGCAGCGCGGCCACCCTGGTGCTGGGCTCGTCCAACCAGGCCGACTACGTGCACGGGTTCCAGCTGTGGATCGCGCCGGCGGGCGAACCCCTGCGGCCCGTGCCGGCGGATCCCGCCTTGGCCTTCCCCCGCACCTGGGAGGACGGGCGGATCGCGCCGGTGCGGCGGCTGATCGAGGGATGGGCGACGGCGATCCGCGAAGGGCGGCCGATGGTGCCGGGCCTGGCGGAAGCGGTGGCCAGCCAGCGCTGCTGTGACCGGGCCCGGGAAGGCGGGGGCGCGGTAGCGGGCTGATCGGGATCCGGCATCACCGCGAACAATCTATTTTGGTAGCAACCACTACCATTTGGACAATCGTTGGTCGAGGGAGGGTCCCCCCTGCCTCGGTGGAAGTAGGGGATTCCCCGAAGCAACGCGCCATCCACCCCGCGGCCCTTCCAGGCCCGGGAATTCCGAACGGAGGCACCGATGACCATCACCACGGCCAAGCAGATGGCCCGCCAGGCCGAAGAAGCCCGTCGCGCCGCACGCCAGGACGCCTTCTGCGTCCAGGCCCTGCGTCGCCAGCATCTGATCGACTGAGC
>JBJTUJ010000196.1:0-5253 GCA_046080685.1 Cyanobium sp.
GTACTATCCCTGAGGGTATCATAGCAAGAAATGCCAATAATAAATTAATAAATAACCCCAAAAGAATTGAGCGTATCCACAATCTTAACAAATGGTCGCTCGGATATTTTTGCGCTGGAAATTTTAGCTTAAGAAATAAAAAAGCGACTATCACATCAGTTAAATAAATCAAATAGGTGTGATTTGATAAAAAAGACTGTAGCTCTTTCTCGCCTGAATATCCAGCATAATTATCTATACCCTCTAATAAAGTTGTATGACTGACACTGATTAAGGTTATACACAAAATGAGGATATTTCTTAGTATTTTTGTATTAGTTGGCAAGTAATTCATGCGCCTAAGTAACATTAGTTCGGGATAAGGACGAAAGTCACCGTTCAGGGGGGGGGTAGGAGTATGTTAGCATTAAAGCTATGGATGAGAAGCACATTAAGAGAGAAGTACGAAATAGACGACGGTGATTAAGAAAGAACCCCAGCCAGCGTGAGAATGATACTACCGCTCCTAGGCGAGAAGATAGACGAGCTAGAAGCTCCAGGGCCCGCCTACCCTGCTCCCAGCAGCCCCTGGGAGCAGGGTGGATGAACAAGGCCCGCGGCGCCTGCCGCTTTAGTTGATATGTGGGTCTGATATAGGCGCCGCCGCTCTGCTCACCCCTCGCCTGCAAGCTCCCGCATCCGCTGGCAGTCGATCGCCCAGGCCTCGCTGATCGCCAGCCTCGCCCGCTGCCCGTAAGGATCAGAATGCGGGCCCGCTGGAGGTGGCCGCGGCCCGTTCGCGCCTCCTGGTCCGTGCTGCTGGCCTGCCTCAGCTGGGGCGATCGGGCCGCCGTGCTGATCTGCTCGAAGCCCTCGCCGCGGCCCTGGCTGATCCCTGCCGGAGATTTTTCACGTTCTCAACAAGCCAGCACCGGCCACCTTCGGACTGCCGCGGCCGATACGCCCCTATCACAGCAAGCGATCTGGGGATAGTTGCGCCTTTGCAGACGGAAGTGCACCCTGGCGGTTTCCAGCGCGGCACCGCCGATTTCGCCCGCGCCTACGGGATGCTGATCGAGGCCCTGGAGATGGCCTATCCCCAGGGCTTCGCCTGCAAGCAGGTGACGCCCGTGGCCGAGGCCGAGGTGCCGGCGCGTCTGAAGCGGGCCCAGGAGGTGTTCGCCACCAGCTTCTGGCGCCAGCAGCTGGCCGAGTGGACCACCACGGTGAAGCCGGCGGCCATCGCCGCCCACCGCGCGATCCAGGCCAACGATCCAGGCGGCCTCAACGACGACGATTCAGCGGCGGCCTGCTCTCCCACTCGGCGATCGTGGCCCGCGAGTACGGCATCCCGGGGGTGGTGGGCACCCGCCAGGCCACGGCGGTGATCGCCGATGGCCAGCGGCTGCGGGTCGACGGCACGGCCGGCACGGTCACGGTGATCGGGTGAGCCGGATCGTTCCCCTTGTGGCCGCGGTCGACGTGGCGATCCATGGCGCCAAGGCGGTGGGGCACCGGCAGGCCCTGCGCGACGGCCTGCCGGTGCCGGGCGGTTTCGCCCTCTGCGGGCCGCTGGTGGAAGCGGTGGCCTCCGGCGACGAGGCCGCCGAGGCTGAAGTGCTGGCGGCGGTGGGCGCGCTCCCGGGCCCGTTCGCGGCGCGCTCCTCCGCCATCGACGAGGACGGCGACGCCAGCAGCTTCGCCGGCCAGCACCTCACCCTGCTCAACGTGCCCGGCGCCCCCCACTCCACCCTCGGCCCCGGCGATTACTTCGGCGAGATCGCCCTGATCGATGAGGGGCCGCGCATGGCGACGGTCACGGCCGCCAGCCGGCTCGACTGCTGGGGCCTCACCTACTGGGATTTCCGGCCCCTGGTGGAGGCGAACGGGGTGATCGGCTGGAAGCTGCTGCAGCGGATGGCGATGATGCTCCGCGACGCCCGGGCCCGGCAGTGAAGCCGTCAGGGCTCCGGCTTCGGGGCCGCCGGTTGCTGGGGATGCTGCTGGCCCTGGTTCTGCTGGTGGCGATCGGGCCGGTGCAGGCCCAGGGGCAGACCCACGGGCAGGCCGATGGGCAGCCCCCGGGGCTGGCCGGCGCGGAAACCCTCGAGCGCTGCCTCGGGCAGACCCGCTCCCTGCTGCTCTCCGGCCCGCTGCCCTACGCCCTGGTGCGGGTGGATGGGCGCTTCGGCTTCTTCCTGGTGGACTTCGGCTCCGATGGCACCTCCCTCTCCCCCACCACCTTCCTCGGCGGCCGCGGGCCCACACCGCTGCCCGGGAGCAGCGACCGCTTCGCCGCCTTCGACTTCTTCGGCCCCTGGGGCCCGGTTCGCCTCACGCCCCAGGACCACAGCGGCATCCGCGCCGTGGTGCCGCAGGCGGGCCTGCTCGGCACCGACATCCTGGCCCGGCAGGTGCTCACCCTCGATGGCGAGCAGGGGCTGCTGCGCTGGGCGCCGCCGGAATCCTTCTGCCGCGACGCCACCCTGCGCTCCGCCGGCTTCGTGCCGGTCTCCAGCCGGGGCTACTTCGGCCCCAGCGCCCGCGGGCTCACCTGTCCCGCCGCTCCCCGGCGCGGCGGCTGCCCCAACATCCCCACGGTGCCGGTGCGCATCGGCTCAGTGACCGCCGTGGCCCAGGTGGACACCGGCTACGACGACAGCCGCTTCCCCGGTTCGGTGAACATCAACACCGCCCTGCTCCAGCGCCTGCAGCAGGCGGGCATCCGGCTGCTGCGTCTCCCGGAGGCCGACCTGACCCTCAGCACCTGCACCGGCGTGAGCGAGCCGGTCACCGCCTGGCGGCTGCCGGCCGGCGCCGGCTTCGAGATCCTCGGCGACGACGGCCCGCCGGCCCTGAGCACCACGGACGCCACCCTGTTCGTGAAGGCCACGCCGGCGGGGGCGGCCGCCTGCGGCGGCATCGGCACCTGGAGCCAGCCCGCGGCCCAGCTCGGCGCCAGCTTCATCACCGCTCAGCGGGCGGCGATCTTCGATCCGTTCACCGCCCGGATCTGGCTGAAGCCGGCCCCGGCACCCGGGGCGGGGGGCCGCTGATGGCGTTCTCGCTCGATCGGGTGGTGCCCTGGGGCCGCTCGTACGAGCAATACGTGCGCATGTTCAACCTGGGGCCTGCGGAGCTGCAGGGCCGGATCCTGGGCTGCGGCGACGGGCCGGCGGCCTTCCAGGCGGAACTGCACCGCCGGGGCGGCCGTGGGGTGGCGATCGATCCGATCTACGCCTTCTCCGCCGCGTAGATCGAGCAGCGGATCGCCGCCACCCGCCAGGAGGTGATGGCCCAGCTGCGCGCCAACCAGGGCGATTTCGTGTGGACCACCATCCCTTCGCCAGAGGATCTGGAGCGGCAGCGGCGGTGGCAGCGGCCCGGTCAGCCCATGGTGCGGCCTACGGAACCCGGGCTAGTTTCCGGGAGCCTGCCCGAATCCGCTCTCATCCATGGCCCTGAAGGAGTACAAGCCGGGGACGAGCTTCCCGGGGGTGATCGGTCGCACCGCCGACGTCTCGACCCCCGCCTGGCCGATGCCGAACCGGGCCAAGGACGGTGCCCCGAACGTGCTGTACCTCGTGCTCGACGACACGGGCTTCGGTCAGCTCGGCTGCTACGGCAGCCCGATCGCCACGCCCAACCTCGATGCCCTGGCGGCCGACGGCCTGCGCTTCAACAACATGCACACCACGGCGCTCTGCTCGCCGTCGCGCTCCTGCATGCTCACGGGCCGCAACCACCACTCCAACGGCCTGGCCTGCATCACCGAGGGCTCGATGGGGTTCCCAGGCTCGAACGGCATCATCCCGTTCGAGAACGGCTTCCTCTCCGAAATCCTGCTGCCGCACGGCTACAACACCTACGCCATCGGCAAGTGGCATCTCACCCCCGCCGAGCAGACCTCGGCCGCCGGCCCCTACGACCGCTGGCCCCTGGGCCGCGGCTTCGAGCGCTTCTACGGCTTCCTTGGCGGCGACACCCACCAGTACTACCCGGAGCTGGTGCAGGACAACGCCCAGGTGGAACCCCCCGCCACCCCCGAGGAGGGCTACCACCTCACCCCCGATCTGGTGGCGAAGGCCAAGGCGATGATCGCCGATGCCAAGCAGGTGGCGCCCAACAAGCCCTTCTTCATGTACTTCTGCACCGGCGCCATGCATGCGCCTCACCACGTGCCGAAGGAGTGGGCCAACAAGTACAAGGGCAAGTTCGACGGCGGCTGGGATGCCTACCGCGAGCAGACGTTCGCGCGCCAGAAGGAGCTGGGCATCATCCCGGCGAACACGGTGCTCTCCCGCCACGATCCGGACGTGCCGGATTGGAACGGCCTCTCGGAGCCTGAGAAGCGGCTGTATGCCCGCATGATGGAGGTGTTCGCCGGCTTCCTTGAGCACACCGACCACTACATTGGCGAGTTGATCGCCTTCCTCAAGGAGATCGGCGAATACGAGAACACCCTGATCATGGTGATCTCCGACAACGGCGCCAGCTCCGAGGGCGGTCCCACCGGTTCAGTGAACGAGGGCAAGTTCTTCAACAACGTGCCGGAGAACCTCGAGCAGAACCTCGCCGCCATCGATGACATCGGCGGCCCGAAGTATTTCAACCACTACCCCTGGGGCTGGACCAAGCCGCTACGCGGCAGATTCAACAGCCAGTACTACGATCAAGCGTTCAGTGATCATCCGCTCAACAACACTACAGGAGCAGGCCCCAGCCCTACACCGCCGCAGGCTCAACACCGGTTACACTCCTGAGAAAGCAAGGAGAGCCATGTCGCAAGCATTTATACCTACCATTGAGGGCAATCGCAAAGGAAACCTTAAAAATGGGCCGACTTATCTCCAGTGGGTTGAGGGCCCTGGGGCCCCCTGAACCCCAGAGTTGTGGGCTTATCCAACACCGGATAGATCGTGGCTTCGCACGATCTATCCAAGCCGTTCGAAGGATCGGAAAAACCAAGCCAAGGCCATGAGATGGTTCGCAAGAAATTCCTTCATGTGATGATTAAATTCTCACAGATTTCCCCAAATAATCTCCCAAGCCTCCGAAGTAGCCTCGGCGATTTACGGATAGCGTGGTGATGCTAGCGACACACTCATTCTACGCTCTTGAATACTAATTCTAAATCTCGCATGTTCAGGTATTCCCAAATCCGCTATAGAAGTACTCGGCGAGATTCACTTGCTGTAGCGGTATACCTATAGACTCTGCCGTGCCTGCCTTTCAGGGCCGGGCCATCCTCATGCCAGCGGAACAGCTCGTCAC
>JBJTUJ010000197.1:0-13654 GCA_046080685.1 Cyanobium sp.
GTTTCCTTTCCCATTCCGCGAATTTCTGCGTCATCTGTTCGATAATCAACATAGCCCGCGCCCCGCCTCCTCCACCCCTTTATTGCCATGGCCGGTCGCGCCAGCCTCAATGCCAAGAACCTGGAAGCGCTGGGGCCCGCCCGGTTGGCGGAACTGCTGCTGCAGCACACCGAGGGCAATGCGGCGGCGCGGCGGGCGTTGCGGTTGGTGTTGGCCGAGCAACAGGGGCCGCTGGAGATGGCGCAGGAGGTGCGTAAGCGGTTGGCCGCGGTGGAGCGTTCCAGCAGTTGGTTGGATCAGAAGCGGCGCGATGCGTTGCTGGCGGATCTCGATCGGCAGCGCCAGGCGATGGTGGGGCCGATTGCCGCCCACGATCCCGATCTGGCGGTGGAGTTGCTGTGGCGGTTCCTGGATCTGGCGTCGTCGCTGCAGGATCGCTGTAACTGCAGCGACGAGGGCGAGCTGCCTCTGTTTCACCTGGCCAGCGCCGATCTCGGACAGGTGGCCTGCCGCGCCACGGGGTCAACGGCGGCCCTGGCGGAACAGGTGGCAGCGGCGCTGCTGGAGAACGAGGGCGGCGAATACGACCACCTGGTTGCGCACCTGAAGGACGCCTTGAAACCGGAGGGCCTGCAGCAACTCCGCCAGATGATGGAGGCGCAGCGCCCCCTTCGCAGGAGCGACGTCAAGCAGTCGGATGGAGAGGCCGCCAGCTTCGATGGCGAAAAAGAAGATGAAGATGATGAAACAGCCGATGGGGATGGCTCCATCGGCACCCCTTACTTTGATGGTCGTGATTGGCTGGTTGACGAAGACGACTTCGGCGCTGATTTCGAGCCTGACTTCGACTCAGATGACGACGATGCTGAGTACGAAGCAGATGATGACGATCCAGATCTCGATCCCAACCCCCACGACCGCGGCCAGACGGTGCGCCTGGCGATGCTGGCCATCGCCGATGTCTTGGGGGATGCGGAGGCCTACCTGGCGGAGTATCGCGATCACCAGCCCGCTGCCCTGAGGCAGCCGCTCGTGGCGGCCCGCGTTGCCCAGCGGCTCACGGCTGCCGGTCGCGCCGAAGAGGCCCTGGCGCTGCTTGATGCGGCTCAGCCGTTGCCGCACCAGACCCCGCCAGGCCCAGGGCCCTGGATCGATGCTCGCATCGCCGCCTTGGACCAGCTCGAGCGGGGCGAGGAGGCCCAGCAATGGCGCTGGCGGTTTGGCCTGTTGCGCCTATCGAGCCAACACCTGCGCGATCACCTCAAGCGCCTGCCGGCCTTTGAGGATGACGAGGCCCAGGAGCGGGCGCTGGATCTTGTGCTGCAGCACCCCTATCTAGGACCGGCCCTGGAGTTTCTGCACCACTGGCCCGATCGCCGCCGCTGCGCAAGTTTGATCCTGGCGCGACCCGCCGAACTCGACCGCGTCGATGAAAAGGTGCTGGCCGCAGTGGCTGAAGCTCTGGAGGCCCACCAACCCCTGGCGGCCACGTTATGCCTGCGGACCCTGATCGAGGCGATCTTGGAGCAGGCCCGCTCCAACCGCTACCGCCACGCCGTGCGCCACCTGGCCAGCTGCCGCCGCCTGGCCGGCGCCATTGCTGCCTGGGGCGTGATTCCCAATCACAACACCTATGTCATGGATCTCTTGCACGCCTATGGCCACCGCATGGGTTTCCTAACCATGCTGGATTACGACAACCTTCTGCTTGATGAGTTGCCAGTGAATCAGCTGGAAGCAGACTGGGGACCGTGATGGCGATGGGCCGTGGCTGAGAGCAACCGGCAGGATGTGCATGTGCCCTGGTTCAGTGGCCTCTGTCTGCAGGGGGAGGTGGCGGGGCAGTATGAGATCGAGCGCTCTGGTAGCCAGCAGGAGCTTGAGGAAGCAGCGAACCCGAGGCTTTTGGAGCTGGATGGCTTGGCGCCGATCACGATTTTTGTGGGGGCAAATAATTCGGGGAAGTCGCGGATAATGCGGGAGTTGTTCAAGACACCACGGACCATAAGACTCAAGCTGAAGTCTAGGGATTCAGAAGGAGTTGAAGTGGATATTAGGAGCGAGATTTCAAACTTGATCAAAACCATGGGGGTGCAAGACAATGCTTTGTTGAATGGTTGGATCGTTGAACAAGAAAGAAGTCTGTTGGGTGGCTACATCGGCACATTGGATAACGTTACTGCTGGAGCCAATGTCGATGATCGCGAGATTCTTCTAGCGCTGAAGCCGAGATTCTTGTCCTTCGGCATCAAAGCTGAAATCCGTTGTCTGCATGCGGCAAAGCGCTGCTATGTTCCGATATTGCGCGGTTTGCGTCCACCATTCTTCCAATTTAAAAAGGGCGACGAAGATGATGATAGATATACGGATCTTTATGCGTCGCGCACAGCTCGTGATTACTTCCAGGGTGCGTCCTGGACGCTTACGCGCATGCGGAGCGGCCCAAGAAATCTAATTTTTACAGGTCTCTCTCTTTACGATGATCTGAGAAGACGTCTGCTAGGTCGCACCCAAGCAGAAAGAGATTCGGTGCGCGTCTATGAAAACTTCTTCTCTGAAAACTTTTTTCCCGGCCAAAGCGTAATCCTGATACCGGTCATGGAAGGAAATAACGATGTAGTTCACATCAAGATTGGTGAGAACAAGGAGTATCCCATTTACGACCTCGGCGACGGCATGCAGAGCCTGATCATCTGCACCTATCCCATCGTCACTGAAACAGAACCAGGCAGCCTGTTTTTCCTGGAGGAACCCGATCTTTGCATGCATCCCTCCCTGCAGCGCACTTTTTTGGAAGTGCTCAAGACTTACCATCGCAAGATGGGGCACCAATTTCTTATCACCACCCATTCCAATCACCTGCTTGATCTGCTGGAAGACAATGCGCTGGTGAGCATCTTCAGCTTTTCTGAAATCGCTGACCGGGCGCCAGCTCCTACTGATCAATCCCAGGCAGACAGCGGTTCCAATCCGCAACAGTCCAAGCCTAAGCCGAGCTTCCGGATTCGCCCTTCAAACTTGAAGGATCGCCAAACCTTAGTGGAACTGGGAGTGCGGCCATCGGCCACCTACCTTGCTAATGCCACTGTCTGGGTGGAAGGGGTGAGCGATGGCGCCTATCTGAGGGCGTACATGCAGGCATTTGTTCATTACCTCAAGCATCTAGGCAACGGCTGGGGCAAAGCCCTTGCCGAGCGTCTGGAACAGTACAAAGAAGATCGCCATTATGCCTTTGTTAAGTATAGTGTGGCTAATCTGAAGCACTTTTCTTTTGAAGACGGAGTTTGTGATAGTGGCCAAGCTGAGGGCAGCTCGAATAGGCTGACAAGTGTGCCAGACCTGTGCGCTAGATCCATCGTTGTTGCGGACGGCGATATCGGCGATACTGGGAAGGGTAATCGAAAGGAAAGCTTCGCAGCCCAACTTGGGGATCGCTTTATTTTGCTGCCAGGCAAGGAGATTGAGAATATGATCCCCGAAGCGCTGATGCGAGATCAAGTTCGTAGAGATAATCCGAAGATTGAGACGACAAGCCCTGGGTTGGTTGATGGAATCAGTTATGAGAATTATTACAGAGCAGAGAATGGGGTTGGCGCTTACTTGTCTAGCCTTGGCTTTGTCAAACCGAAGTACGACGAAAATGGCTTGAGCGGTACGCTTAGTTCCCACATGAAAGGGAAGTGGGCAAGCAATGACAAAGGCATTCCCTGGCTCGTGCGGCAAGAGCTCAAGAGGGATAACAAAGCCGAGAGGGATCGGGATGTAATCGGGGGTCCTCCGAATCCAGGCAAGTTGCAGTCCATCGGTGAGGCTAAGGCAAGTATGGATTTACCCAGCTACCTCACCCAGGATCTAATCTGGCTATGCGTCTGCCTCTACGCCCACATCGCCAACTGCAATCACGATCAAGAGACCGAGCAGAAGTTGAGAGATTTTCAACGGTTTATCAAGGATCAGGAGAAGCCCTCTACAGGGCACATAGGAGATTCAAATGACGACAAGCAACCTTGTGTTGAATCCGACATGCTGGCTGAGTCTGCTGTTTCTGAATGGCCGATTAAGGATGTCGAACGCAAGTGCTTGCTGACAGCTTTTCTCGATCGCATGAGCAAGTCGGAAGCAATCTCCAGCCCACATCAAGAACCCCAGGCCCAAGCCACATCTACTGTTATGGGGCCAACAGCCAGTCCAGCACCATTACCCACCTAACGTCAGGCGCCCATCCAGGCCCAAACCCCATGCCTTTCCACCCCCCCAGCGAAGCCGAGATCCGCTCATGGTGCGCGCAAGCCCGACACCATGAGCAGGCTGCCCGTCGCTCAGGCCGGGCCCAGGTGCAGGCGGAGTTGCCCCGCGGGCAGCGGGAGGTGTTTCAGCTCAAGATCGTGCTGGAGGACAGCAAGCCGCCCATTTGGCGACGGGTGCTGATCCCTGCCAATCTCAGGCTTCCCGATCTTCATGGGGTGGTCCAGCTTGCGATGGGCTGGCAAGACGCCCACCTTTATCACTTCATGGTGGGTAACCGATCGGAGGGTGTGCGTTTCTATGGTGATCCTGATCTGCTTGATATCGACCTGATGCAACAGGCGGAAGGCAGATTCATCAATGATCTGAATGTGCCGATCGATCACCTGCTGGTGAACCGCAAAGACTGGATTCGCTACGAATACGATTTCGGCGACGGCTGGATTCATCGCCTCACCCTCGAAGATATCCAGGTCCAGCCCTTGAAGTTGGCGCGTTTACCTCGGTGTGTCGCTGGTAGACGGGCCTGCCCACCGGAAGATTGTGGTGGGGTGCCTGGCTATGAACAGGCCCTGGAGATTTTGGCGAATCCAGCTCACCCCGAGCACCAGGAGATGCTTGTTTGGATTGGTAGCTTTGATCCCAAGCGCTTCGACCTGGAGGCTGTCAATGCTGAGCTTGCTGTGTCGTTTGCTGACAAGCCGTAGCAGCTGGCTGAGGAACAATCCACGCCTGAAGGTCGTCCGCAGACGTGAGCTCGAAGCCGTGGAGCCGACACGCACCTACAACAACAACCCCTGATGCTCCTGCGGCGGCAGCTGGGGAGCGGCCTGCTGCTGCTCCTCGGCCTCGCCGGCCTTCACCACCAGGGCCTGCTCGATCACACGATCGGTGCGAATCGGCCGGATTCCCAAGGAGCAGCAGGTGCGCCGCGCCGACGCAGCCGCGCCGACGCAGCGTTGGATCAGGCCCCGGCGCTGGCCAGTTCCGGCAGGGCGGGGAGCACGCCCTGCTTGCGGATCACCACCTGCTTGTTGTCGTCCATGTCGACCAGGGCGGAATCGCCCTCGCCGATGCGGCCGCTGAGGAATTCCTCCGCCAGGGAGTCTTCCAGCAGGCGCATCACCGCCCGGCGCAGCGGACGGGCTCCGTAGCTGGGGTTGTAGCCCTCCTCCACCAGCCGCTCCTTGAAGGCCTCGGTGACCGATAGGTCGATGCCCTTCTCGCGCATGCGGGCGAACACCTCCTTGAGCATGATCTCGGCGATCTCCTTCACCTCGTCGCGGGTGAGCTGACGGAAGACGATGATTTCGTCGAGACGGTTGAGGAACTCGGGTCGGAAGTACTGCTTCAGCTCCTCGTTCACCAGCGAGCGGATGCGGTTGTACTGGGTTTCCTCAGCGTCGCCGCCGCCGAACTCGAAACCGAGTCCGCCGCCACCCTTCTCGATCACCTTCGAACCGATGTTCGAGGTCATGATGATTAATGTGTTCTTGAAGTCGACCGTGCGGCCCTTGGAGTCGGTGAGCCGGCCGTCTTCAAGGAGCTGCAGCAGCAGGTTGAAGACGTCGGGGTGGGCTTTCTCGATCTCATCGAACAGCACCACCGTGTAAGGGCGACGGCGCACCGCCTCAGTGAGCTGACCGCCCTCGTTGAAGCCCACGTAGCCCGGAGGCGAACCGATCAGCTTGCTGACGGTGTGCCGCTCCATGAACTCCGACATGTCGAGACGGATCATCGCCTCCTCGCTGCCGAAGAAGTAGGCGGCCAGGGCCTTGGTGAGCTCGGTCTTGCCCACGCCGGTGGGGCCGGAGAAGATGAAGCTGGCGATCGGACGGTTGGGATTCTTTAGGCCCACGCGGGCCCGGCGAATGGCCTTCGACACCGCCTTGACGGCCTCGTCCTGGCCGATCAGCCGCTGGTGGAGGGTCTCCTCCATGTTCAGCAGCTTGACGGATTCGCTCTCGGTGAGCTTCTGCACCGGCACGCCGGTCCAGGAGGCCACGATCTGGGCGATGTCTTCCTCGGTGACCAGGGGAGAGCGCTCCTCGAAGTTGCCTTCGGCTTCGGCCAACGCCACGGCGGCGGCTTCGGCGGCAGGCTCCTCGTCCTTGCGAGCCTGCAAGATCGAGCGGATCTGCTCGCGCAGCTCCACCTCCTTGTCGCGCAGTTCACCGGCGCGGGTGAAGTCCTGCTGGCGCACGGCATCTTCCTTCTGCTTCTGCACCTCACGCAGCTGCTTGTCGATCTCCTTGGCCGCAGGCGGCAGCTTGGAGTTCATCAGGCGCACGCGGCTGCCGGCCTCGTCCACCAGGTCGATGGCCTTGTCGGGGAGGAAGCGGTCGGAGATGTAGCGATCGCCCAGGGTGGCGGCAGCCACCAGAGCCTCATCGGAGATGCGGAGGCGATGGTGCTGCTCGTAGCGCTCACGCAGGCCGCGCAGGATCTCGATGGTGTCGACCACCGATGGCTCGCCCACCATCACCGGCTGGAAGCGGCGCTCGAGGGCGGCGTCGCGTTCGATGTGCTTGCGGTATTCATCGAGGGTGGTGGCGCCGATGCACTGCAGCTCGCCGCGGGCCAGGGCCGGCTTGAGGATGTTGGCGGCATCGATCGCGCCCTCGGCGGCGCCGGCACCGATCAGGGTGTGGACCTCGTCGATCACCAGGATCACATTCCCAGCGCCGCGGATCTCCTCCATGATCTTCTTCAGGCGCTCCTCGAACTCGCCCCGGTATTTGGTTCCGGCCACCAGCAGACCGATGTCGAGGGTGAGGACACGCTTGTCCTCGAGGATGTCGGGCACCTCGCCGGAGGTGATGCGCTGGGCCAGGCCCTCGGCGATGGCGGTTTTACCCACGCCGGGCTCGCCGATCAGCACCGGGTTGTTCTTGGTGCGGCGACCCAGGATCTGGATGACGCGATCGATCTCGTTCTGGCGGCCCACCACGGGGTCGAGCTTCGACTCGGCGGCAAGCTGGGTGAGGTTGCTGCCGAACTCATCGAGGGTGGGGGTCTTGGTGGAGCCCTTGCCGCCGCCGCCGGCGCTCACCTCGGCGGTCTCGCCGAGCATGCGGATCACCTGGGTGCGCACCTTGGCCAGGTCGACGCCGAGGTTCTCCAGAACGCGGGCGGCCACACCCTCCCCCTCGCGGATCAGCCCCAGCAGCAGGTGCTCGGTGCCGATGTAGTTGTGGCCCAGCTGGCGCGCCTCTTCCAGGGAGAGCTCGAGCACGCGTTTGGCACGGGGTGTGAAGGGGATCTCCACCGCCACGAAGCCGGAGCCCCGACCGATGATCTTCTCCACCTCCACGCGGGCGTCCTTGAGGTTGACCCCCATCGACTTGAGCACCTTGGCGGCTACGCCTGTGCCCTCGCCGATCAGCCCGAGCAGAATCTGCTCGGTGCCCACGAAGTTGTGACCAAGGCGGCGGGCCTCCTCCTGGGCCAGCATGATCACCTTGATGGCCTTCTCGGTGAACCGCTCGAACATGGGCCGGGCCTGGTGCAGATGAACCCAACCTATCAGGATTGAAGCGGCGGCGAGGGTGTGGGGGAACCGAACCTTGTGCGGCCAGTTACTGCAAGCGATCTAGACGGTCGCAACATAAGCCAATCGCATGGAATAAGGGGCGAGGGCATCACAAAAAGACGGTTATCCGAACCCTTCCACCACGGCCATATCGCACCATTCGATCAGGGCATCGTCGCCGTTGCGGTAGTAACCGCGACGGAGCCCCGCTTCGCGGAAGCCGCAGGCCCCGTAAAGAGCCCGGGCAGCGTCGTTGGTGCTGGCCACCTCGAGGGTGGCGCGGCTGGCCCCACCGGCCCGGCCGCGGCGGAGCAGGGCCTCCAGCACCTGCCGACCCAGCCCCAGCCGGCGCCGCTCCGGGGCCACCGCCACCAGGGTCACGTGCAGTTCATCCACGATCAACCAGCCACAGGCCATGGCCACCAGTTGGCCCTGGTGCCACAGCCCCACCCCGGGCCGGCCGGCCTCCTCCAGCTCCCGCCGCCACTGCTCCCGGCTCCACAGACCGCCGAGGGCGGCGGCGTCGAGGACCAGGCACGCCTCCAGGTGCTCAGGAGCCAGATCCACGATCAACACGGACGGGCGAAAGCTGCAGTGCCTACGATTGTCGGCTCGTCAGCCCCTGCCCTTACGTCGTCATGGTGAGCACCGTCCCCCCCAGCCTCAGGACGGAGGCGCCCGCCGGTACGCAGGGGCAGCCCTTCGAGGCCGAGGCGGATCGATCCAGTCCCAACCGCAACCTCACACCAATCACCACCGCCCTCGATCCCGAGGGGCGGCTGACCGTGGGGGGCTGCACCCTGAGCGAGCTGGCCCGCACCTACGGCACTCCCCTCTACGTTCTTGATGAGGCCACCCTGCGGGCCACCTGCCGGGCGTACCGCGAGGCCCTGGAGGCGGCCTACCCCGGCCCCTCGCTGGCGCTGTACGCCTCGAAGGCCAACAGCTCGCTGGCGATCAGCGCCCTTGTGGCCGAGGAGGGCCTCGGCCTCGATGCCGTGTCGGCGGGTGAGCTGCTCACCGCCCTGCGGGGCGGCATGCCGGCCGAGCGGATCGTTCTGCACGGCAATAACAAGTCGCGCGAGGAGATCGAGCTGGCGGTGAATCATGGCGTCACCGTGGTGGTGGACAACGCCCGCGACCTGGAGCTGCTGGCGGAGATCGCCCCCGGTCGGCCGGGGCCGGTGCGCCTGATGCTGCGGTTCACCCCCGGCATCGAGTGCCATACGCACGAATACATCCGCACCGGCCACCTCGACAGCAAGTTCGGCTTCGATCCCGACCAGCTGGAGCTGGTCCTGCGCCAGCTGGCCCAGTGCCCCTGGGCCTGGCTCGACGGCTTGCACGCCCACATCGGCTCCCAGATCTTTGAGCTCGAGCCCCATCGCGTCCTGGCGGGGGTGATGGCCGATGCGCTGGCCCTGGCCCGCTCCCTCGGCCACCCCTGCACCGACCTGAACCTGGGCGGCGGCCTGGGCATCCGTTACGTGGAGTCCGACGATCCGCCGTCGATCCAGGAGTGGGTGGCGGTGGTTGCCGGGGCGGTGGCCGACGCCTGCCACGAGCGCAACATGGTGCTGCCGAGGCTGCTGTGCGAGCCCGGCCGCTCGCTGGTGGCCACCGCCGGCGTCACCCTCTACGAGGTGGGCAGCCGCAAGGAGATCCCGGGCCTGCGCACGTATGTGGCGATCGACGGGGGCATGAGCGACAACCCCAGGCCGATCACTTATCAATCGCGCTACACCGCCGTTCTGGCTGACCGGCCCACCACCGCCCCCGAGGAAACGGTCACCGTTGCCGGCAAGCACTGCGAATCGGGCGACCTTCTGCTGAAGGACATCGCCCTTCCCGCCACCGGCAGCGGCGACGTGCTTGCGGTGTTCGCCACAGGCGCCTACAACGCCTCGATGGGCTCCAACTACAACCGCATTCCGCGCCCGGCCGCGGTGCTGGTGCACGACGGCGAGGCTGAGGTGGTGCAGCGGCGTGAGCAGCCGGAAGACCTACTGCGCTACGACGTCCTGCCCGCCCGGTTCACCCCGGTACTTTGATAGGGGGCGTCCGCACGGCGGTCCGACCCCACCCCCGCTCCCGTCTCCGGCTGCCACCGGCAAGGTCATGCCGGCCGTGTCCGGTCTCGTGGTCGAGGAGTTCTCCACGCATCGCACGGTTCCATCGACCTCCGCCCGCTGCTGGATCTGCTGTTCGCCGTGGCTCTGGGCGTGCTGCTGCTGGGCCGCGTGCGCGAGCCCCGCACCATCTGGCTGCTGAGGGGCTATCTCACCCTGGTGACACTGGCCTGGCTGGTTCAGCGCTTCGCCGACCTGCCGCTCACCTCCAAACTGATCGATGCCCTGGTGCTGGCCTGCAGCCTGGCGCTGGCGATCCTGTGGCAGGGCGAACTGCGGCGGCTGATGGAGCTCCTGGGAACAGGCCGCTTTGGGGTGCTGTTCGGCGACCGCAGCCGCGACCAGCTCGCCTCCGGGTCGGTGAGCGTGCTCACGGAGGCGGCGGGGCGGCTGTCGCAGGCGCGCCGCGGCGCCCTGATCGTGCTCGATCTCGGCAGCGACCTGCGCCCGGAGGATTTCCTCAACCCCGGCCTGCAGCTGGATGCCCATCTGTCTGTCGACCTGCTGCTCAACCTGTTCGCCCAGGACACCCCCCTCCACGACGGGGCGGTTCTGGTGCAGAAGAACCGGATCGTGGCGGCCGGGGTGATCCTGCCCCTCTCCCGCCAGACGCCGAACCGCTACGGCACCCGCCACCTGGCGGCCCTGGGGCTCACGGAACGCCACGGCCGCTGCCGCTGCATCGTGGTGTCGGAGGAAACGGGCACGCTCTCGCTGGCGGCCCAGGGGCGACTGGAGCGGCCGATCACCAGCAGCCGGCTGCACGACCTGCTCACCGAGGCGCTGGCTTCAGCGCCCACGGGGCGTAGCGTGGCAGTGGACCTGCCGGAACCCCGCGCATGAGTCGCGCCCTGGCGACCGACCTCAGCACCGCTCGCCACCCGCTTCCCCCGGCGCTCGATCCCGCACGGATCCCAGCCCACGTGGCGGTGATCATGGATGGCAACGGGCGCTGGGCGCGTCAGCGCGGCCTGCCCCGGGTGATGGGTCACCGGGCCGGGGTGGAGGCGCTCAAGCGCACCCTGCGCCTGTGCAGCGACTGGGGGGTCGGCGCCCTTACCGCCTACGCCTTTTCCACCGAGAACTGGACGCGGCCGGGCGAGGAGGTCAGCTTCCTGATGGCGCTGTTCGAGCGGGTGCTGGCGCGGGAGCTGGAGGGGCTGATGAAGGAGCAGGTGCGGATCCGCTTCTTCGGCGATCTCGAGCAGCTGCCGGCGGGCCTGCAGGGGCTGATCGCCGATGCCACCAGCCGCACCGCCGCCAACAACGGCATCCATTTCAACGTCTGCACCAACTACGGGGGTCGCAGTGAGCTGGTGCGGGCCGCCCGGCGCCTGGCGCAGCAGGTGGCGGAGGGGCATCTGGATGCGGCGGCGATCGATGAGTCGCGCTTTGCCGCCGAGCTGTTCACCGCCGGTGAGGCCGATCCCGACCTCCTGATCCGCACCAGCGGCGAGCAGCGCATCAGCAATTTCCTGCTCTGGCAGCTGGCCTACGCCGAGATCCACCTCACCGACGTGCTCTGGCCCGATTTCGACGAGGGAGCCCTGCTCGCCGCTCTGCTGGACTACCAGGGCCGCCAGCGCCGTTTCGGCGGCATCCTGCCCGCCGCCGACGCCGCCTCATGATCACCCGCCACGACTGGAGCCTGGAGGAGATCCAGGCCCTGCTCGCGCTGCCGCTGATGGAGCTGCTCTGGCAGGCGCAGCAGGTGCACCGGTCCGCCAATCCGGGCTACCGGGTGCAGCTGGCCTCGCTGCTCAGCGTCAAGACCGGCGGCTGTCAGGAGGATTGCGCCTACTGCCCCCAGTCGCTGCACCACAGCGCCGACGTGGCGGGGCGACCCGAGCTTGAGGTGGAGCCGGTGCTGGAGCGGGCCCGGGCCGCCCGCGCGGCCGGTGCCCAGCGCTTCTGCATGGGCTGGGCCTGGCGCGAGATCCGCGACGGGGCGCCGTTCGAGGCGATGCTCGCGATGGTGCGGGGTGTGCGCGAACTGGGCCTGGAGGCCTGTGTGACCGCCGGCATGCTCACCGACAGCCAGGCGGCGCGGCTGGCGGAGGCAGGACTCACGGCCTACAACCACAACCTCGACACCAGCCCCGAGCACTACGAACGGATCATCTCCACCCGCACCTACCAGGAAAGGCTGGAGACCCTGCAGCGGGTGCGCGGTGCCGGCATCACCCTCTGCTGCGGCGGCATCATCGGCCTGGGGGAATCACCCGCCGACCGGGCCTCGCTGCTGCAGGTGCTGGCCTCGATGGATCCCCACCCCGAAAGCGTGCCGATCAACGCTCTGGTGGCGGTGGAGGGAACTCCGCTGGAGGGGCAGGCACCGGTGGATCCGCTGGAGATGGTGCGGATGGTGGCCACGGCCCGGATTCTGATGCCCCACAGCCGGGTGCGGCTGAGCGCCGGCCGGGAGGCGATGGGCCGCGAGGCCCAGATCCTGTGTCTGCTGGTTGGGGCGGATTCGATCTTCTACGGCGACACCCTGCTGACCACCTCGAATCCGTCGGTGGAGGCGGATCGGGAGCTGCTGGCGGTGGCCGGTGTGGTGGCCGAGCCCTTGCCGGAGTGCGTGCCCGCTGCCACCCGTGGCTGAACCGGTGCGGGTGGCTGCCTTCTACCGCTTCGCCCCCTTCAGCGCCGCCGAACTGCCGGCCCTTCAGCAGCGCCTGCTCACGGTGGGGCTTGAGGCTGGTGTGCGCGGCACGGTGCTGCTGGCGGAAGAGGGGGTGAACGGCACGGTGAGCGGGCCGCCGCAGGGGGTGGAGGCGCTGCTGGCGGTGCTGCGGGCCGACCGGCGCCTGGGGGATCTGGAGGTGAAGGAGGCCGGTGCGCCGGTGATGGCGTTCCACCGGCTGAAGGTGCGGCTCAAGCGCGAGATCGTGAGCCTGGGGCAGCCCGAGGCCGACCCCACCCGGCACGTGGGCACCTACGTGCCGCCCGATGAGTGGAACGCCCTGATCGACTCCCCAGACACCCTGGTGATCGACACCCGCAACGCCTACGAGGTGGGCATCGGCAGCTTCGAGGGCGCCATCGATCCGGGCACCGCCTGCTTCCGGGAGTTCCCGCAGTGGGTGGAGCGGGAGCTGCGGCCGCTGGTGGCGGAGCGGCGCCCGAAGGCCCTGGCCCTGTTCTGCACCGGCGGCATCCGCTGCGAGAAGGCCACGGCTCTGCTGCGGGTCGAGGGCTTCGAGGGGGTGCACCACCTGCAGGGCGGCATCCTCAAGTATCTGGAGACGGTGCCCGAGGCCCGGAGCCGCTGGCGGGGGGAGTGCTTCGTGTTCGACCAGCGGGTGGCGGTGAACCACCGGCTGGAACCGGGCGAGCATCGGCTGTGCCATGCCTGCGGACTGCCGCTCTCGCCGGCCGATCGGGCCCTGGCGAGTTACGTGGAGGGGGTGAGCTGCCGCCACTGTCTGGATCGCTTCAGCGACGCCGACCGGGCCCGCTTCGCCGAGCGCCAGCGTCAGATCGAGCGGGCCGCGGCCCGGGGCCAGGCCCACATCGGCCCCATGGGCTGAGGCGGTATGGGGGGTCTGCCGCTGCTCTACAGCTTCCGCCGCTGCCCCTATGCCATCCGGGCACGGCTGGGGCTGCTGGCCGCCGGCTTCGAACCCGGCGTCAGCCTTGAGCTGCGGGAAGTGGATCTCGCCTGCCGTCCTCCGGAGCTGATCGAGGCCTCGGCGAAGGCCACGGTCCCGGTGCTGGTGCTGCCGGAGGGGACGGTGATCGACGA
>JBJTUJ010000198.1:0-5161 GCA_046080685.1 Cyanobium sp.
TCGCCGAGGCGGCGCAGCAAGGCGAAGCTGCCGAGGAGCACACCGCCCGAACCCAGGGCGGCCCCCAGCCACCACAGCAGATGGCCCGGGGCCTCCTGGCCGTGGAGCATGGCGTGGACCGCCACGGCCGCGGCCACCAAGGCGCCGGCGGGGGCCAGGGGAGCCGAATGGCCCCGGCGCAGCAGCAGCAGGCCCATGGCCGAGACGGCGAGCGCCGCCATCAGTTCCGCCGCCGGCAGGGTGCCGCCAAAGGCACCGAAGGCCGCCCCCAGAACGGCGCCGGCCAGGGCAAAGGTCAGCAGGGCCGAGTTGATCGCGGCGGCGGCGCTGCCCGCACCCACCAGCAGGAGCAGGTGGTCGAGGCCGGTGAGGGGGTGGGCGAGGCCGGCCGCCAGGCCAGCACCGGAGAACCCGTGGGCGCCGGCGGGCAGGGCCGAGAGCAGGCTCAGAGCGAAGCCGGCGGCGGCGGTGAGAGCGAGGGAGCGTGGGGAGGTGGGAGCCATGCAGCCGCCGGATGGGGGATCAGTCGGCTTCAGTATGAAACCGCAACCGGGCAGCGGGGGTTCAGGCGAAGCCCTTCCCGGCATCGCGGGCCACGCAGGCCTGCAGCTGGCGGCGCAGGCTGTCGTGGTCGAGGTCGCGGCCAATCAGCACCAGCTGGTTCCTGCGCGGACCCGTCCAGTCGCTGTCATCGATCGAGAACCGCTTGCCCGCCAGGTGGAACACGTGCCGCCGGTCGCTCTCGTTGAACCAGAGGATGCCCTTGGCCCGGAACACGTTCCCCGGCATCTGGTTGTCGAGGAAGTTCTGGAACTTGCGCAGGGAGAAGGGGCCTTCACTGCTGAAGGAGAGCGAGGTGTAGCCCTCGATCGCCAGGTGGTCGGGATGGGCGCCGTGCTCGTGCTCGTGATCGTGGTGATGGCCGTGGTCATGGTCGTGTTCGCAGTGCCCGTGCTCGTGGTCGCAGGCGCTGTGGTCGTGGCCGTCGTGTTCATTGGCGGCGACCGGCGCCGTGGACTCCTGGGCCGCCACCACACGGTCGCTCTCGAACAGCCCCACGCTCAGCAGCAGCGGCAGGGGGACCTCCCCCTTCACCGAGCGGAGGATGCGGGCTTCCGGCTTGATCTGCCGCAGCTCCTCCTCCAACTGCTCCAGGCGGCTTTCCTCGACCAGATCGCACTTGTTCAGCAGCAGCATGTCGCTGTAGATCACCTGGGCCCGGGCCACCTCGCCCTGCAGGATCTCCTCGCCGAAGTTCTCCGCATCCACCAGGGTGATGATCGAGTCGAGGCGGGTGAGGTCGCGCAGATCGCTGCCCAGGAAAGTCATCGCCACCGGCAGCGGATCCGCCAGGCCGGTGGTCTCCACCACCAGGTAGTCCACCGGTTCGGGTCGATCGAGGATGCGGTAGACGGCCTCCAGCAGTTCGCCGTTGATCGAGCAGCAGATGCAGCCGTTGCTCAGTTCCACCATGTCCTCGCCGGTGGCCACCACGAGCTCGTTATCGATGCCGATCTCGCCGAACTCGTTCACCAGCACCGCGGTCTTCAGACCCTCCTGGTTGCTGAGAATGTGATTGAGCAGGGTGGTCTTGCCGGCGCCGAGGAAGCCGGTGAGGATCGTCACCGGCAGGCTGGTGGGCACCGGATCCATCACCGGAGCAGCGACAGCAGGGCTGGCAGCGGGGCTGGTGGTCATCGCGGCGGAGGCGCTGGGGGAAGGAGGCCCACACGGACCCCTCCGACCCTAGGCAGAGGCTGGCGGCTCTGACCGGGGCCCCTCCGCCCCGGCCCGCACCGATCAGTTCCAACCTGCCGCCTGGTCGGCCGCGCCGCTTCCTCCGCTACGGCTCCCCGCGCCCATCACGGTGCCGGCAGCGGCCGCAGAGCCCGAAGAACTCCAGGGTGTGATATTTGGGCTGGAAGCCGTTGAGGTCCTGGTCCGGCAGGTGCAGATCGTGCACCGGGCAGTGGGGCAGGGTCATGGTGTGGCCGCAGTCCACGCAGGTGAGGTGGTGTTCGTCCCGCTCGGTGGGGGCGAACAGGGCTTCGCCGCTGGGCAGGTGGCGGCAGCGCACCAGGGCCCGCTGCTGCAGCTGGCGCAGATGGCGATACACCGTGGCCAGGCCCATGGCCGCCGGCCCGCCCCGCAGGCGGGCATGCAGTTCCTGGCCGCTCAGTTCACAGCCGGCGCTCTGCAGTTCGGCCAGCAGTAGCTCCTGCCGTGCATTCGGGGGGCTGGCCACGGCTTCGCCTGCGTGCGCAGGGGTCGTTCTACCCCGGCGGCAGCCATACCGCCTGCCGCGCCGTGCGTCTGAGCGGCCGCGGCTCCAGGTCGGCGGCATCGATCAGCACCACCTGGGGCGGAGGTGGTGCGGTGGAAGCCGCGTCGGTGGTCCGGGACCGGAGCACCGTGAGCAGCCGGTCGCCGGTGGGGTCATGGTGCAGCCCGGCTCCGGGCTCCAGTTCCCAGGCATCGAGCCGCCGGCTCTTTCGCAGCGATCCCTGGCGGTCGAGCTCCACCAGGGTGAGGGTGGGCTGGGCCAGTCCCTCCACCAGCAGCATCCAGACCCGATCGCCGCTGCCGGCGCAGGAGGCGGCCACCACCGCCTGGGGGCCGATCCAGAGCTGGCGGGGCGCGCGGCCCGGTTCCACCAGTTCGAGGGAACGCCTGTAGTCGGGCCAGTGGCGCATCAGCAGGGCTCGGCCGGCCCGGGGGCAGAACGCCACCAGATCGCGGCTGCCGGGCAGCAGGTCGCGTCGTGGCGGCCTCGGGGGCAGGGCCCTCAGGCTCAGCCCCTCGCTCTCCGGCACCACCAGGCCGCCGCCCTCGGGCAACAGACGCACGGGGCCCGAGGCTTTGAGGCTCAGGATCTCCGGCCCGCCCCGGGGCGGCCAGAGCGCCAGTTTTCCATCGGCTTGGGTGAGGCCGCCGCTCTGCACCAGCAGGGATCCGCGGCGGTCGGCGCTGAGGTGGGCGAAGAGCACGTTCTTCCCGCCGGCCAGTCGCTGCAGGCGGCCGGGTCGGACCGGGGCGAGGGGGGAGTCGAGCGGCGCGAGATTGCTCTGCCGCAGCTCCAGGCGCCAGGCCTGCTGGCGACCCTGCCCATCGACGCTGGTGAAGGCCACGCCGGATCCATCCCCGAGGGCCTCCACCTGGGGGATGTGGCTGAGGGCGGGCGTGAGCGCCCGCCAGCGGCCGTCGTGTTCCCGCAGGCGCAACTGCTCGCCGCCATCGGGCTGGGGAACCACCGCCACCACCCGAGGGCGTGGATCCCAGCGCCAGTTGCTGGGCGGCAGGGCAAGGCCCCGAAGGTCGCTGCCGGCCAGGTGCAGCTGGAGCGGACCTTCCAGCCGCTGACCCGCCGCCAGGGCCAGCATCATCGTGTCGCCGCGGCCCAGCCAGCGATGGGGTTTGGGCGGATGCAGCCGACTGTCCCGCTCTAGCGCCGCCAAGGACATCGGCCGGCTGAAGCGCGCCTCCAGGCTGGCGGGTCCGGCGCTGGCCACCGCTCCCCCCAGCCGCTCGAGATGGGGAGGGCGGGAGAGCAGCCATTGCTGCTGGACGAGGGCCAGCAGCAGGGGGAGGCCAAGGGCGCTCAGGAGACGGCGGGACATGCGGGTGGCCTCCGTTCAGGGTTCGAGGGGCCGCCGCGGTCGGGGAATGGGGCGGATGCGCTGCGGCACCACCACCAGCCGCTCCCTGCCGCGGGCGGCGGGGTCGGGTTCCACCGCCATCGTTCCCTCGATCGCCAGCCAGCGATCCGCCGCCGGCAGCGGGCCGCGGGGCCAGCGCACCGGCAGGCCCACCGGTGAGGCGTCGGCCAGGCAGCAGCGCACCCGCAGCCGGGCCAGCTGGGGCGATTGCCCTTCGATGGGCAGCACGAAGCCGCTGATCCTCACCGGATCGCCTTCGAACAGGTGGGGATCGGGCTGGCTGGCGAGCAGCCGCACCCAGTCGGTGAGGCTGCGCTCGAGCGGGGGCAGCACGAACGAGAGCCCGTCGTCGGCGGTGTCGTCGGCGGGGCGCTGCCCGGCCAGATCGGCGAACGAGGGCTCGGGCGGGATCGCCACCACCAGCAGGGCCACCAGCGCGGAGACGGCGGTGGCCAGGCCCTGGCGCCCGGTTCCCGCTCGCCGCTGTTCGGCCGCCGTGGTGGCCTGACGAAGCTGCAGCAGGGCCAGGACCGCCAGAAGGATTCCGGTCAATGGCACCAGAGGGTGAAACATGGCGCGCAGCAGCAGGTACAGGCGGCCTTCGAAGGTGCTGTGCAGCATCACCGCGGCCCAGAGGGCCAGGGCACCGGCGCGCCAGGCGGCCGCACGTCTCAAGAGCGGAACGGCGGGTCTCACAGGCGCCACAGGTTGATCCACTGGCCGATCAGCAGCACGAACAGGCAGGCGCCGGCGGTGGTGAGGATCAGGCCGCGGGGCCGGAAGAGCAGGCCGAGCAGGCCCACGAGCTTCAGGTCGATCACCGGGCCGAGCAGCAGAAAGGCGAGCAGGGCGCCCGGGGTGACCTGGGCGGCGAAGCCCAGGGCCAGGAAGGCGTCGACGCTGGAGCACACCGACACCACCATCGCCAGCAGCATCAGGGCGAGGATCGAAAGGGTGGGCGCCCCACCCACCGCCAGCAGCCAGGCCCGAGGCACCAGCGACTGCACCGCCGCCGCGATCAGGCAGCCCATCACCAGCAGCAGGGCCAGCTCGAGGAATTCCCGCGCCGCGTGCTGAACGGCCTCCCCCAGGGGAGGCCGAACCGGCGAACCCCTGCTGCCGGTGCGCGCCAGCGCCTGGGCTTCCTGCAGTCCGCCGCCCACCAGCCCGCCGCGGCGTTCGAGCAGGCTCACCTCCTTCAGGGGTTGGACGAGACGCCGCTCGGCCAGCAGATCGGCCTGCAGCAGCTCGCCTTCCGGCAGCAGGGGCAGCACCAGGGCAAGGCACACTGCCACCACCACGGCCCCCAGGGGACGGGCCACCAGCAGCCAGGGCTGGTCGGGGAAGGCGGCCCAGGTGCCCGCCAGCACGATCGGATTGAGCACCGGCGCGGCGAACAGGAAGCCCAGGGCCGTGCCCATGGGGGCCCCGCCCACCATCAGCTGCCGGGCCACCGGCACGTTGCCGCATTCGCAGGCGGGCAGGGCGAAGCCGAGGGCGGCGCC
>JBJTUJ010000199.1:0-5440 GCA_046080685.1 Cyanobium sp.
TGACCAGCTGGAGCAGGCCACCGAGCAGGCCGAGCACGATGGGGTGCCGCTCGATGCCCTGCCGGAGCTGATCACCCAGCTGGAGGACCGGATGAAGACGGCGGCGAAGAACCTGGAGTTCGAGGAGGCCGCCAACCTGCGGGACAGGATCAAGGGCCTGCGACAGAAGCTGGTGGGCCGGGCCTGAGGGGGAGCCCACGGGAGAGCAGCACCGTCACCCCCTGGCTGCGTGTATTCCCAGGCACTTAACCTGAGATGGGCCGGATCGGTGAGAAGCAATGGGGCTGACGGTGCCGCCTGCGCTCTCCCGCTATGGATTGCCGGTGGGGGCCCTGCTGGTGGGGGCGATGGTGCTCGAGGGGCAGATGCGCTTCCGGCCGAAGCCGTTCGAGGAACTGCCGGTGAAGCGGCGCGCCCTGCTGCGCAGCCACGACGGCGTGCAGGTGGGGGTGGCGGCCCTAACCCCCGCCGAGAGCCGGGACCTGATCGGCTTCGCCATCCCCGACGACCGCATCCAACCGGTGTGGGTGCAGGTGGTGAACCGGGCCGACGTGCGCTGGTACCTGCCGCCGATCACCGTGGACAGCGAGTATTACTCACCCTTGGAGGTGGCCTGGATGGGCCACCGCTGGCTGACCCCGGCGATCAATGCCCGCATCGATCGCCATCTTTACGATCTGGGATTGCCGATGACGGTGGAGCCGGGCCAGACCCGCTCGGGCTTCATCTTCACCCACCGCGATGAGGGGGCGAAGTACACGAGCATCGAACTGGTGGGTGCCGGCCACGGCCAGGTGCGCCGCTTCTCGTTCCTGGCCCCGGTTCCTGGTCTGCGAACGGATTTCCAGAAGGTCGACTGGCCGCGGCTGATGGCCCAGGCCCGCCGCCAGAACCTTAGTGAGGAGGACTTCCGCCGCTGGCTCGAGCGCCTCCCCTGCTGCACGCTCGGCGGCGACCGCCGCACGCCGGCCGACCCGCTCAATGTGGTGCTCGTGGGCGACCGGGACACCGTGTTTCCCCCCCTGGCCCGCCGGGGCTGGCACGTGACCCAGGCCCTCACGGTGACCTCCGCCTGGGAGACGGCCCGCTCCTCCCTGTTCGGCAACCGCTATCGCTATGCCCCGGTGTCCTCCCTTTACGTGTTCGGACGGCGCCAGGACATCGCGCTGCAGAAGGGCCGCGAGGACGTGAACCAGCGGAACCACATGCGCCTGTGGCTGGCGCCGGTCACGGTGAAACGCAAGCCCGTTTGGGTCGGCCAGATCAGCCGGGACATCGGCGTGCGCCTCACCCCCCGCACGATCACCACCCACAAGATCGATCCCGCGGTGGATGAGACCCGCTGGTATCTGCTCCAGGACCTGTTCTTCTCCGAATCCCTGGAGCGCTTCGGACTGGTGGGCGGCGTGGGGGCCGCGACCCTGGAGCAACCCCGAACCAACTACACCGGCGATCCCTATTTCACAGATGGTTTCCGGGGGGTGTTCTGGCTCACGCCGACTCCGATCAGCACCCGCAATGTCACCACCCGCTGGCTGGTGCCGGGAACATCGCCCGGCAAGGCCCAGGCACAGGCTGACAAGGCCAGGTGAGGTGCCCCCTCACTCCGGGCACGACTGCCAGCTGTCGGCGAAAGGGGTGCTGGCTTCGAGACAGCGCTCGATGCGCAGCACCAAATCCGATTCCATCAGTCCCACCGCCAGACCTGCAGCCACCCGGGCCGCGACCCCCTTCACCAGGGCGGCCGAGGGGGCCTCGCTGCCGGGCGGGGTCGCCCGCCGCAGCGCCTCACAGGTGAGGGTGGCGATGTCCTGGACAAGATCGGTCTGGCTGAGCAGGGCCGCCACCACCGCGTGGTCGACGGTCTCGCTGGCGGCGGCAGGCCGTTCGCGCAGGGCTTCGCTGATCACGGGCATGCCGCAGAGACACACCGATCATGTCGGCTGCGGCCCCGGTGCGCATCCCACCCTCAGCCCGGCAGGGCGTCGAGGGACTCCTGGGCCCGCAGTTCCAGGGCCGCTGGCGCAGCTCCGCCTCGATGGCATCGTTGCGGCCGACGGCCGCCCGGATCAGGTCCATCGCCGCGTCCCCGCTGGGGCGGCTGCCGCAGGCGTCATGGCGGTCGGACCTCCGTTCGTCCCTTCGGGGGATTCCCATGTTTCGTCATCTGCTCGTTCCCACCGACGGTTCGGATCTCTCCGACGGCACGATTCAGCGCGCGCTGAGCTTCGCCCGCGATGCCGGAGCCCGCATCACCTTCTTCCACGCCAAGGAGAGCTTCCTCGCCCACATCGACGGCGCCATGTATGGCGAGCCGATGGTGCTCGATCCCACCGTGGCCGACCAGTTCGCCTGGGCCGAGGATGACTACACCGGCTCTGTGCTGGAGCGGGCCCGGGCCCTGGCCGAGGAGGGCGGGGTGGAGTGCGCCACGGTGTCCACCGATAACCCGGTGATCTACGAGGCGATCATCGAGGCGGCCCGCGAGCAGGGCTGCGACCTGATCTTCATGGCCTCCCACGGACGCCGGGGCCTGGCGGGGCTGCTGCTCGGCAGCGAGACCCAGAGGGTGCTCACCCACTCGGACCTGCCGGTGCTGGTGTTTCGCAAGCCCGCCTCACGCTCCGCCTGAGGAGCCGGGTCGGGTGAGCCAGTGCACCGGCACGCCGATGGCCATCAGGGCCACGGCCACGGCGCTGGAGCCGGGAGCTTCGACGACGGCACCCACCAGGAAGGCCAGCGATCCCGCCAGCATGATGCCGGCGCTCCAGGGCCAGCCCCAGGCCGGAAACGGCCGCGGCAGCTTGGGCTCCCGGCGCCGCAGCACGATCAGGCAGACGATGCCGATGGCATAGAGGGCCACGTAGATCACCGCGGCGATGCCCAGCAGCCGGCTGAAATCGCCCGCCAGCACCAGCACGGACCCGGCGGCGGCAGTGAGCAGCACGGCCGTGGTGGGAGTGCCCCCGGCGTTCACCGCCGCCAGGGCCGGCAGGGTGAGGCCGGCTTCGGCCAGGCCGTAGAGGATGCGCGGGGCCCCCATGGTGGTGGCACCGATCAGCCCCAGCAGCGACAGCAGCGCCAGGCCGGTGATCGCCCGGGCCCCGGCCGTGCCGGCCAGCAGCCGGGCGGCATCGGCCGCGGGCAGGGTGGAGGCGGCCAGGGCCGCCGGCGGCAGCACGTGCAGAAGGGCTAGGTTCACCAGAAGGTAGATGGCCAGCACCGCCAGCAGCCCTCCGATCAGGGAGCGGGGCAGGTCGGCCTGGGCATCCTCGAATTCCTCGGCGAAGTAGATGGGGCTGTGCCAGCCGTCGTAGGTGGTGATCACGGCCTGCAGGGCCGGCACCGCCGCCAGGGCCAGGGCGGTGAAGCCCGCAGGAGCGGCCGGCGCCGGGCCGGCGGCTAAGGCGGCCGCCGCCGTTGTCTCGGAAGGCACCCCGATCAGGAAGCAGGCCGCCACCAGGGCCAGGAAGGCGACGGCCTTGGCCAGGCTCAGCAGCTGCAGGGTGGCCCCGCCGGCCCGCACTCCCACCAGCTGGATCAGGGCGAACAGGGCCAGGGCGCCGATGGCGATCGCCCGCACCGTGAGCAGGGGGCCGCCGGCGCTGAGCGGGGCCGGCAGCAGGGCGAGGCCGTACTCCCCGAGGGTGATCGCCACCCAGGCCAGGCCCACGCAATGACCGATCCAGTCGATCCAGCCCACGGTGAACCCGGCCAGAGGTCCGAAGGCCCGGCGGGCGTACACCGTCCAGCCGCCGGCTTCCGGCAGGGCCGCCGCCAGTTCGGCCACGCACACCGCTCCCAGCAGGGCGTAAAGACCCCCCAGCAGCCAGGCCCCGATCACCAGGGGAGCCGTGCCGAGGGCCGACGCCACCAGGCCGGGCGTGCGCAGGATGCCGGCGCCGATGGTGCCGCCCACCGCTCCGGCCAACCCGAAGCCCACCCCCAGGATGCGCAGCAGCCCGGCGGGGGGCGCTGACGCGGGGGAGGGTGGCGCGCCGTCAGGGTCGGGGGTGGCGGGCAGCAACTACCCTCGTGGCGAATGGAGGGAGGCTAGGGGGGTGGGAAGGTGTCCCGATCGGCCAGATCCATGCCATAACAGTGGGCATCGCATGGCATAGCCGCCCATGGCCCTCGCTCCCCGCACCCTGCACCTGCCCCGGCCCCGCACCTCCCCTCGTCTTGGGGTGGGGTCGCTCCGTCCCCGGCAGCAGTTCCACTGCCAGCTGGCGAGGGCCGGCCTTGCCCCCGCCCCTTCCCGCCGTCGCCTGCTGCGGGAGGCTGCAGTGGTGGCCCTGGCCACCGGACTGCTCACCGGCGCCGCCCTGGCCGCTCCGGCGGGCTTCCTGCAGAACCCTCTGCCCACGCTTCAGACCGTAGGTGCCCAGCTGCTGCCTGGCTGGGTGCCGCTGCCGGAGCAGCCCTTCACCGAGTGCCGCTGAGGGAGTGCTGCTGAGGGGTTGCCGGTGTCCCCGGCGCCACGGACGGATTCCCGGACGCTCCTGACGTCGCCGTCGAAGCCGGTGAAGCGCCAGAGTTGGAACAGGTTGCCTCCAGTCCCCCATGGCCCGGGTCGAGATCTACACGTGGCGTGCCTGCCCCTTCTGCATCCGCGCCAAGCAGCTCCTCGATCGCAAGGGCGTGACCTACGAGGAGTACGCGATCGATGGTGATGCCGCGGCTCGGCAGGCGATGGTGGAGCGCGGTTCCGACGGGCGCGGTTCGGTGCCGCAGATCTTCATCGATGACCAGCACCTGGGCGGCTGCGACGACCTTTACGCCCTCGAGCGTCAGGGCCGCCTCGACCCGTTGCTGGCCGGAGCCGGCGCGACGGGCTGAACCGGGCAGGCCCTTTCCGCCATGCACGTCCACGTTCTGCAGCATGTGCCGTTCGAAGGCCTCGGCTGCATCGGCCCCTGGCTGGAGTCCCGCGGTGCCCGCATCAGCTGGACCCGCTGGTTCCAAGCCGGTGCCGCTCCACCGCCCCTGGACGGGATCGACCTGCTGATCGCCCTGGGCGGGCCGATGAGCGTGAACGATGAGGCCCAGCTGCCCTGGCTGGTGGAGGAGAAGGCCTATGTGGGGGCGGCCGTGCACTCCGGCATGCCGGTGCTGGGAATCTGCCTGGGCGCCCAGCTGATTGCCGCTGCCCTGGGGGCGCTGGTGGTGCCCGCCCAGCAGAAGGAGATCGGCTGGTTCCCGCTGTTGGCCTGTGGGCCGCACCCGGAGGGGTTCGTTTTCCCGGACAGCGTGAGCGCCTTCCACTGGCACGGGGAAACCTTCGCCCTGCCGCCGGGGGCCGTGCACCTGGCCCGCAGTGAGGCCTGTGCGCACCAGGCCTTCCAGGTGGGATCCCGCACGATCGGCCTTCAATGCCACCTGGAAACCACCCCCGCCGCCGTCGAGGCTCTGATCCGCCACTGCGGCGAGGAACTGGTGG
>JBJTUJ010000200.1:0-10688 GCA_046080685.1 Cyanobium sp.
CCCCCCTTCATGAGCTGGGATTTCACCGAGGATGCGGCCTTCCTGGCCCTGTGCGACGCCTACAAGGAAAGCGGTGAACCCTCTGCCATGGAGTTCCTGGCCCATGGCGAGGGTGCCTTCCACTTTCAGGAGCTCTCCCAGAATGCGGCCGGGGAGGGCATCGATCTGAGTGACTCCGAGGATCTGGAGGAGTTCCAGCAGGAGGTGATCGACACCCTCGAGGAGATGTGCCGCTAGGGGATCAGCCGTAGAAGAAGGCGATCTCCTTCGGCTTGAGCCCCTCCCATCCCGCCTCCTGCAGACGGCGGTCGAGGGTTGCCTGATCGAGGTGCTTGGCGCCGGTGCGCACGATCCGGTTGCGCATCGACTTCTTGACGCCGCTGCGGGCCCGCTGGCTCTCCAGCTCCATCACCTCGTTGTAGAGGGCGAGCATGGCGGGGGGAAGCGGCGTGCCGTCGAGGTCGAGGCCTGCGGCGATCGCATCATCGACACCGCCGGGTCCGGCAATGGCCATGGGGCAGGGAAGCGGAGAACTTGGCGAGCCTGCCACGGGCCGGGGCCCAGGGGCGACAGGCGCCTCAGGCGCTGAAGTAGCGGGCCTTCTCGTGCAGGGCCACCAAGGCGGTTGTGCTCTGCTCGGGCTCCAGCTGGTCGCTCTCGTCCATCGACAGGCCGATGCGGTCGGCCTCCAGCCAGACGAGCTGCTGGCGGGAATCGGCCACGTTGGGGCAGGCCGGATAGCCGAAGGAGTAGCGGCTGCCGCGGTAGCGCTGGGCCAGCACATCCTTCAGCGGCATCCCAGGGGGATCAGGGAAGCCGGCTTCCGCCCGGATGCGCGCATGGGTCCATTCGGCCAGCGCCTCGGCCATCTGCACCCCCAGGCCATGGAAGTAGAGGTAGTCGGTGTAGCGGTCGGCGGCGAACAGCTCACGGGCGAAAGCCGTGGCCTTCTCGCCCATCGTCACCGCCTGCATCGGCAGCACGTCGGTGGCGATGGCGGCCCCATCGGGCCCCGCTGCCAGATCCCTGTAGAAATCGGCGATGCAGTAGCGGTTCCCCGCGCGCTGGCGGGGCAGCAGGAAGCGGCCGAGCTCGCGCGCAGGATCCTTCGGGTCGAACACCACCACCGCATTGCCCTGGCGGCCGCAGGGGAAGTAGCCGTAGGCCACCCGGGGCGTGAGCAATTGCTCGGCGGTGCTGCGGGCGATCCACTCCTGCAGGATCGGCTCCGCCTTCTCGGCCAGCATCGCTTCATAATCCTCGCGGCTCTGCTGCTGGGCCTTGCGCAGCTGCCACTGGCCCGCGAACAGGGCGTTGCGATCGAGGTAGGCGAACACCTCCTGCAGGCGGATCGCCCCCTCCTCCAGCACCTGGCTGCCCAGAAAGGGTGCGGTGATCGCCGGGGCCTCCGGCACGGCCGCGGAGCGGGCGTCGCTGGGGGCGGGTTCCTCGTCTCCGCCGGACCGTTGCGACTCTTCGGCAGGGGCGGCGCCCTTGGGCTCCTCCGGGGCAATGACCGCAGGGTCGGCGGCGTCCTCGCGGGCCTCCAGGCCCGATCCCGGCGGCGGCCCATCGAGGAACCCCTCGAGATCACTCCAGCGGCCCGTGGTCTTGGCCGCCATCAGCGCATCCATGAAGCGCAGATCGGCGAAGGCATCGCGGCCGTACACCACCTGGCCTTTGTAGACGGAGCGGCAGTCGCCGTGGACGAAGCGGGGGGTGAGCGCCGCGCCACCGAGGATCACGGGGGCGGTGATGCTTTCGCGGTTGAAGGTTTCGAGGTTGTCCTTCATGAAGGCGGTGGATTTCACCAGCAGCCCGCTCATGGCGATGCAGTCGGCCTTGTGCTGCTTCTGGGCTTCAACGATGGTGTCCACACTCTGCTTGATGCCCAGATTCACCACCTCATAGCCATTGTTGGTGAGGATGATGTCCACCAGATTCTTGCCGATGTCATGCACATCGCCCCTTACCGTGGCGATCAGAAACTTGCCCTTGCTGTTGGATTCGCCTTCCACCTTCTCCATGTGGGGCTCAAGCTGGGCCACCGCCGCCTTCATCGTTTCGGCGCTCTGGAGAACGAAGGGCAGCTGCATCTGCCCCGAGCCGAACAGTTCGCCCACTACCTTCATGCCATCGAGCAGGAAGGTGTTGATGATCTGCAGAGGTGGATAAAAGCCCAGCGCTTCATCGAGAGCGGTTTCCAGGCCGATGCGCTCGCCGTCGATGATGTGCTGCTTCAGCCTCTCCTCGATCGGCAGATCCGCCAGCGTGGGACCGGATGCCCGCGCCTCCTTCGCGCTCACGCCCTCGAACAGGGTGGTGAGGGCCGTTAGGGGGTCGTAGACGCAGATGCCGTTCTCGAACCGTCGCCGGTCGTTGATGAGATCCCGGCACACCTGCTGGTGTTCTTCGCTGATCTTCGCCAGGGGAAGGATCTTGGCCGGGCTCACGATCGCCGCATCCATCCCCGCCTGGCAGCAGTCGTGGAGGAACACGGAATTGAGCACGATACGGGCCGCCGGCGATAGGCCGAAGCTCACATTGCTCACCCCCAGCACCACGTGAACGCCAGGCAGTTCGGTGCGGATGCGCCGGATGGCATCAATCGTGGCGGCGCCGTTGTTGCGGTCCTCCTCGATGCCGGTGGAGATCGGCAGGGCTAGGGGGTCGTAGAAGATCTCGCGGGCGGGGATGCCGAACTCCAGGGCATCGCGATAGGCGCGCTGGGCGATCGCGAACTTGCGCTCCGACGTGCGGGCCATGCCCTCCTCATCGATCGTGCCCACCACCACGCCGGCGCCGTAGCTTCGGGCCAGTTCGAGCACCTTGAAGAAGCGTTCGTCGCCGTCTTCGTAGTTGGTGGAGTTGAGGATGCATTTGCCCCCCGCCACCTTCAGCCCCGCCTCCATCTTCTGCCACTCGGTGGAATCGAGCATCAGGGGCAGGTTCACGTTCGTCACCAGCCGGCTCACGAGCGCGTGCATGTCGCGCTCCCCGTCGCGGCCGACATAGTCGACGTTGACATCGAGCACGTGGGCGTTCTCCTTCACCTGGGCGCGGGCCACTCCCACCAGGCCATCCCAGTCCTCGACATCGAGCAGTTCGCGCACCTTCTTCGAGCCGCTGGCATTGAGCCGTTCGCCGATGATCAGGAAGGAATTGTCCTGGTGGTAGGGGGTGACGCCGTAGATCGAGGCTACAGCGGGTTCGTACCCCAGTTCCGGGCGCGGGCCCCCATCCCCCGGGCCACCATCAGCGGGAACGGTGCCGCGCACGGGGCGAACGGCGGGGGTGAGTTCCGCCGCCAGTTCCACCAGGGCGCCGATGTGCTGGGGGGTGGTGCCGCAGCAGCCGCCGATCACCTGCACCCCCAGATCTTCGACGAAGTGCAGCAGCTGCATCTTCAGCTCGAGCGGTGTGAGCCGGTAGTGGGCCACCCCGCCCACGTTCTCCGGCAGGCCGGCATTGGGAATGCAGCTCACCACGAAGGGGCTGTGGGCGCTCAGGTAGCGGATGTGCTCCTTCATCTGCTCAGGCCCGGTGGCGCAGTTGAGGCCGAGCACGTCGATCGCGAACGGTTCGAGGATCGCCACCACCGCGGCGATGTCCGAGCCCACCAGCATCGTGCCGGTGGTTTCCATCGTCACCGACACCATGATCGGCCGGCGCTGGCCGCTGGCGGCGAAGGCTTCTTCGATCCCCTGCAGGGCGGCCTTGATCTGCAGCACGTCCTGGCAGGTCTCGACGATGAACAGGTCCACATCGCCGGCGATCAGCCCCTCGGCCTGCTCCCGGAAGGAGGCTCGCAGGGTGTCGAAGTCGATATGGCCGAGGGTGGGCAGCTTGGTGGTGGGCCCCATCGAGCCGGCCACGAAGCGGGGCTTCTGGGGCGTGCTGCAGGCATCGGCCACCTCGCGCGCCAGTTCCGCCGCCCGCTTGTTGATCGCGAAGGCCTGCTCCTCCAGCCCGTACTCGGCCAGCACCACCGAGGCGGCACCGAAGGTGTCCGTCTCGATCACGTCGCAGCCCACCTCCAGGAACTGGCGATGCACCGCCTGCACGGCATCGGGACGGGTGAACACCAGGTTTTCGTTGCAACCCTCCAGGGCCGGGCCGCCGAAGTCCTCGGCCGTGAGGGCCATCTGCTGGAGCGAGGTTCCCGTCGCGCCGTCGAACACCAGCACCGGCCGCTGCGGGTCGTGCAGGCGCTCGAGGAAGCCGATACGGGCTGGAGCAGCCTTGGGGGCGGTGGCAACCATGGGTCAGCCGTCGATGCGGATCCGCGTCACCCAGCGGTCATAGGCGGGATCCCGGCCTTCCGTGATCGCCGTGAGCCGGTCGCGCAGACGGTCCATCACCGGCCGCTCGCCGGGAAGCTCGGTGGTCTCGATCCGGCGCACCGGCGTCACCCGGGCGGCGGTGCCGCTGAGGAACACCTCGTCGGCCACGAACAGTTCGGTCTTGTCGACCGCCCGCTCGAGGGAGGGGATGCCCATGTCACGGGCGAGTTCGAGGATGCTGGCGCGGGTGATGCCCTCGAGGATGTCCTGATCGACGCCGGGGGTGATCAGCACGCCGTCGCGCACGATGAACAGGTTCATGCCGCTGGCTTCGCTCACCTTGCCGCGGCTGTTGAGCAGCAGGGCCTCGTCGAAGCCGCTCTTCACCGCCTCGGTCTTGGCGAGGGAGCTGGTGATGTAGGCGCCGCTGATCTTGCCCCGCAGCGGCAGGGAGCGGTCCTCCTGGCGGCACCAGCTGCTGACGCGGCAGCTCACCCCTTCCGGCGAGAGGTAATCGCCCATCTCGATGCCGTAGATCAGGAAATCGGTCTGGATGTTGTGCAGCCGGGGGGCGATGCCCAGGTCGCTGGTGTAGACGAACGGCCGCAGGTAGATCGGCGTGGTGGGACGGTTCGCCTTGAGGAAGGCGTCAATCGCCCGGTGGATCGTCTCCTCCGGCAGGTCGGCCAGCAGCAGCCTGGCGCTCTGACTCAGGCGGCGCGCATGGCGGTCGGCCCGGAACAGCAGGATTTCCCCCGGATCATCCGGATTGGGGAGGCCGCGCATGCCGCCGAAGGCGCCCGTGCCGTAGTGGAGGGCGTGGGTGGCCACCGACAGGGTGGCCTCGGCGAAGGGGACGCAGGCACCACCGAACCAGGCGTAGGGGAGGAACTGGTGCATGCGGGTCGGGGACGATTGCCCGATCTTCTCACTGCAGGCTGCAGGATGGGGTGATGCATCGACTGGCGGCGGTCCCCGGCGAGGGAAGCGACGAGGGCGTGACGTTCGTGGAGCAGCCGTCGGCGCCGGTGGTGTTCCTCAGCAGCGCCGCCACCGACCTGGCCGCCGTGGCGGCGCTGCTGGCTGCGGAGCCTGGGCTTCTGGGGGAGGAGCTGCGGGCCCTGAATCTGGCGGCCCTGGCCCATCCCGCCGTGCTCGACCACTACCTGGCGGTCACCCTCAACCGGGCCCGGCTGGTGGTGGTGCGCCTGCTGGGCGGGCGGGGGCACTGGAGTTACGGGCTGGAGCGCCTGCGGGCCTGGCAGCAGAACGAGGCGGGGCGGGTGCTGCTGGTGCTGGCGGGCACCGCCGACGAAGACCAAAGCCTGGCCTCCCTGGGCAGCGTGCCGCCGCCCCTGGCGATCGCCCTGGCCGGGGCCCTGCGGGAAGGGGGCGAGCCCAATCTGCGGGCGCTGCTGCTGGCCTTGCGGCACCTGCGGGCCGGTCATACCCCCGAGCCACCGGTGGTCATCCCCGCCCCCGATCCCCTTCCCCACGACTGGCGGGAGGAGCCCGGTCCGCGGGTGGGGCTGATCCTCTACCGGGCCCTGCGCCAGGCGGGCGATCTGGCGCTGGTGGAGGCCGCCTGCTCGGCCCTGCGCCGCCGGGGCCTGGCGCCGCGCGCCCTGTGGGTGAGCAGCCTGCGGGAGGAGGCGATCCAGCGGGGTGTGGGCGATCTGCTGGAGCGGGAGGGGGTCCAGGCCGTGCTCTGCAGCACCGGCTTCGCCTCGGTGCGCCAGGAGGCCGCCGGGCTGGGGGCGCCCTTGTGGGAGCGCCTTGGCGTGCCGGTCCTGCAGCTGCTCACCAGCGGTCGGCCACGGGCGGCCTGGGCCGCCAGCGAGGTGGGCCTCGCACCCCTCGACCTCAGCCTGCAGATCGCTCTGCCGGAACTCGACGGGCGTCTCACCACCCGGGTGGGGGCCTTCCGGGAGACGACGGGCAGCAGTGAGGTTCTGGCCACGGCCCTCAGCTGCCACAGCCCGGAGCCTGAGCGGCTCGACTGGATCGCCGATCTCACCGCCGCCTGGTGCCGGCTGCGGACCACCCCGGCGCCCGAGCGCCGGGTGGCCCTGGTGCTCTCCAACTACCCCACGCGCGACAGCCGCCTGGCCAATGGCGTGGGGCTGGACACCCCCGCCAGCGTCGCCGCTCTGCTGGGCTGGCTCCAGGAGGAGGATTATGGCCTCGAGGGGCCTCTGCCCGCCGATGGCGATGCCCTGATCCAGCACCTGCTCGCGGGCCGCAGCAACGACCCGGCCAGCGGCCACCGCCCCGCCCTGGCCCATTTGCCCCTGGCCAGCTACCGCAGCTGGTACGACGTGCTTCCGCGGGAGGGCCGCGAACGGCTGGAGGCCCAGTGGGGTGCCCCCGAACGCGATGCCGATCTGGAGAGCGCTGGATTCCCGGTGCAGGGCCTGCGCCTCGGAAACGTGGTGGTGCTGATCCAGCCCGACCGCGGGGTCGACCGGGATCCGTCGAGCACCTACCACTGCCCCGACCTGCCCCCCACCCACGCCTATCTCGCCCGCTACCTCTGGCTGCGCCAGAGCTTCGGGGCTCACGTGGTGGTGCACGTGGGCAAGCACGGCAACCTGGAATGGCTTCCGGGCAAGGGGGTGGGGCTGTCCGCCGACTGCTTCCCTGAATGGGCCCTCGGGCCCCTGCCCCATCTCTATCCCTTCATCGTCAACGACCCCGGTGAGGGCAGCCAGGCCAAGCGCCGCGCCCAGGCCGTGATCCTCGACCACCTCACACCGCCCCTGGGCCGTGCCGGCCTGCACGGGGAGCTGCTGGAGCTGGAGAGCCTGCTCGACGAGTACTGGCAGGCGAGCGAACTGGGCGGCGAGCGGGCGGCGCCGCTGGCCCGGCGGCTGGAGGAGCGGCTGACCGCGCTGGACCTTCCTGCCGCCCGTGGGGGCTCCGTGGACAAGGACGGGGCCGTGAGGCGCGGATCGATGCCGCCGATGGCTATCTGTGTGAGCTGAAGGAAGCGCAGATCCGCCTGGGGCTGCACCAGTACGGCAGCCTGCCGCCCCCCGAACGCCTGGCGGAACTGCTGCTCTGCCTCGCCCGTGCGCCCCAGGAGGGCCAGCCCGGCCTCACCCAGGCCCTGGCCCGGGATCTGGAGCTGGATCTCGATCCCTGGGCCGAGCCGGAGGAGGCTCCCCTTAGCCCCGGCGACCAGCAGCGTCTGCGGGCCCTGGGCACGGCTGGTGGAGGCCCGCTGCTGCGAAGGGTCGGCGATGGCGTCAACCTGCTGGAGGCGCGCGCCCTGGCACTGGTGAGCGCGGTGATGGCTGCGCCGGAGCTGCCGGCGGCGAAGCCATCACCGCCGGGTGCGGCCACGGCTGCCGCCCTGGAGCGGGTGCGCCAGCGCCTGCTGCCGGCGCTGCTGGCCTGCGGCGACGCCGAACGCGAGGCACTGCTGAAGGGCCTGGCCGGCGGACGCATCGCCGCCGGGCCCTCCGGTGCCCCCACCCGCGGCCGGCCCGATCTGCTGCCCACGGGCCGCAACTTCTACAGCGTGGATCTGCGGGGCCTCCCCACCGAGGCCGCCTGGGACCTGGGTCGCCGCAGCGCCGAACTGCTGCTGGATCTCCATCTGCAGGAGCAGGGCGAGGATCTGCGCACCCTCGCCCTTTCGGTGTGGGGCACGGCCACCATGCGCAACGGCGGCGAGGACATCGCCCAGGCCCTGGCGCTGATGGGGGTGCGGCCGGTGTGGGACGGACCCAGCCGCCGGATGGTGAACGTGGAGCTGATCCCCCCGGCGGTGCTGGGGCGCCCGCGGGTGGATGTGACCCTGCGCGTCTCCGGCCTGTTCCGCGATGCCTTCCCCCAGCTGGTGGGCTGGTTCAATCGGGCCTGCCGGCTCGTGGCGGCCGCCGAGGAACCCGAGGCGGTGAACCCGCTGGCGGCCGCCGCCCGCATCGATGGCGCGGTGGGTCGGGTGTACGGCTCAGCGCCAGGGGGGTATGGGGCCGGTCTCCAGGCCCTGATCGACAGCGGCCAGTGGGAGCGGCGGGAGGAGCTGGGCGAGGCCTTCCTCACCTGGAGCGCCTGGCGCTACGACGGTGATGCGGAGACCCCCGAAGGCATCCGGGCGGAGCCCG
Organism: Cyanobium sp.; assembly: GCA_046080685.1. GTDB lineage: Bacteria > Cyanobacteriota > Cyanobacteriia > PCC-6307 > Cyanobiaceae > Cyanobium. Next base: position 8,396 of record JBJTUJ010000200.1, read on the forward strand.
ACCGGGCGGGCCTGGAGCGGCGCCTGGCGGCGGTGCAGGTGGTGCTCCACAACCAGGACAACCGCGAGCACGACCTGCTCGATTCCGACGACTACTACCAGTTCCATGGCGGCCTGAGCGCCGCGGTGGAACGGGTGCGGGGGGAGGTGCCGGCCCTCTGGTTCGGCGACCATTCGCGCGCGGCCCGGCCCCGGGTGCACCGGCTGGAGCGGGAGCTCGACAAGGTGATGCGCTCGCGCCTGCTCAACCCCCGCTGGATCGAGGGCATGCAGGGCCACGGCTACAAGGGAGGCTTCGAGATGGCGGCGAGCCTGGATTACCTGTTCGCCTACGACGCCGCCACCGACCGGGTGCCGAACTGGAGCTACGGGGCCCTGGAGCAGGTCTGGCTGGCGGATCCATCGGTGCTCGCCTTCCTGCGCCAGAGCAATCCCTGGGCCCTGCGGGACATGGCCGAATGCCTGCTGGAGGCTCACCACCGGGGCCTCTGGCAGGGGGCCGACCTGGCTCAGCTGGAACGGCTGAGGGCGTTGGTGCTCGAAAGCGAAGCCCTGGTGGAGCAGCGCTGAAGGCGGTTCAGCCGCGCAGATCCTTGGCGATGGCCTTCCAGGGATCGATCGCCCCGGGCTTGGCGGCCTGGCCGCTCACCGAAGGGGTCTCGTTCGCCTGGCTGGTCTCCTTGCGGGCCGGGCCGGCCTGGGCCGGCACGTTGGTGGCAACCGCGCTGCCCTTCTTGCGCTGCTCCAGCACGGCCTTGGAGATCTGCTGGGCAAACGTTTTCTTCACAGGCTTGGGCACGCCGCCGGTGAGATCCACGTTCACGTCGTCGTTGACGCTGGTGCCGGCCAGACCCGGCGACATCTTCTCGAGCGAGGCCTCCATCGAGGCCACCTCGGCCACCATCTCCTTGTCGCCGGGGCTGTCGGCGCTGCCGGGGAAGGTGCGGCGGATGGTGTTGGAGCGGCGCATGAATTTCACGTCGCCAAGGCTGCTGGAGGCGTCGGGGTCGAGGAAGAAGGAGGTTTCGTCCTTCTTCGGCTTTGCGTCGGGCGTCTGGCCGGACACCTTCACCGAGGAGGAACGGGAACCGAGCAGGCGATCGAACAGACCCATCGGAGGGGAGAGGAATGTGTTGTGGAACCCTAGCGGCCATGGAGGGCAAGACCGTGGGTATCCGTACCGCAACTCATCAGAAGTCCACGATCGCTGAGATCGGCGGCGATCGCCTCGCACACCAGCGGCGTGGGCTGCCAGCGGTCGTTCATGTCGTAGTCGTACCAGGCTTCGGCGCCGTCGAACCCCAGCTCGGCCGCCGCGGCGATCAGGCGGGCATGGGGAAGGCGGTAGCGGGCGGGGTGGGCCAGCAGGGCCAGGCCGCCGGCGCGGCGGATCGCCGCCACCACGGCTCCGGCCCGCAGCCCGGGGCCGATCAGCGAATGGCCCCGCAGGTAGGGCAGCAGGCTCGGGTGGTCCGCGTTGAACCCGAGGGCCAGGATGTGCACCAGGCAGCCCTCCAGCAGGGCGCTGATCTCCACCCCTCGCCACAGCATCGGTACGGGGCGGCCCCCGGCGGCGGCCTCCTCGAACGCCTGGCGCACCGGCGCGTACGAGGCCAGGCTGTGGTGATCGGTGACGGCCATGTGCTCCAGCCCGATCGCCAGGGCCTGCTCCGCCATCCGGTCCGGTGTGAGGCTGCCGTCGCTGGCGGTGGTGTGGCAGTGGAAATTGAGCTGCCCCGGGGCGCTGGCGGGCCCCACCGTGGCCAGCACCTTGGCCAGGGGATGGGCAAGGGCCTCAGGCCGCAGCACCGTCCGTGCCCCCCGTGGTGCCATCTCTAGAGCTCTCAGCTGCGAGCCGTTCCCCCCGCAGCCGCCGCCAGCGGGCATAGAACTGGATCGATGCAGCCATGAACACCACCAGGGCCACCAGGAACCAGGTGGCGGCACCGGTGGGGAACTGCCCCTTGAACACCACCAGCATCACCACCGCCACCAGCAGCAGGGTGGGCAGCTCGTTAAGGGCTCGCAGCTGCTTCGGGCTCCAGCGGCAGCTGCCGGCCGCCAGCTGGCCCATCAGCCTGTAGCAGAAGGCGTGGTAAGCGAGCAGCAGGGCCACCAGGGCGAGTTTGACGTGCATCCAGCCCTGGTGCAGCCAGGCGGGATTGACCACCAGGAGGCCCACCGCCATCGCCACGGCCACCACCATGCCGGGGGTGGTGATGATGTTGGCCAGACGCCGCTCCATCAGCTGGTACTGCTGCTGGAAGGCGTCCCTGAGGGGCGGGGTCAGATCC
>JBJTUJ010000201.1:0-10321 GCA_046080685.1 Cyanobium sp.
GGCGGGCCCCAGCGCTTCCAGGTTCTTGGCATTGAGGCTGGCGCGACCGGCCATGGCAATAAAGGGGTGGAGGAGGCGGGGCGCGGGCTATGTTGATTATCGAACAGATGACGCAGAAATTCGCGGAATGGGAAAGGAAACCCAAGCATAAATTAATTGCTTTGCAATCTCTAAGAGCGCCTATATCAATGGGCATGCACAAGTCCTTGGACTTATGACTTTTTACGCCCTCACCCCGCCTGGCAGCCCTAAGCCCGGAACTACAGGATAACAAGGCTATGTCTGGGTTGATTCTATCTTTTATTTACCTTCGTGCAATTGTAGTAGATGGCTGAACTGCGACCCGTTCACCGTATTCCGGCAGTGAAAATTGTGTTGTTGGGTAGGCAGGGAGCCATGGCGATCACCGTGAGGCCGAATGCCGTAACCGATCACTGCCTTCAGGAGCTGCAGGCGCTAAGCGGGCTGGACCGAAGTTCGCTGACAGCAAGCTGATCCGTGAGCGTTAGCGGCTGCGTCGGCCGGTCCCAACCATCACCGAGCTGCTGGACAGCCCTCCACCGGCCTTCCTCAGCACGCTGCCTGCCGGCAGCTCCGAACAGGAGCAGCTGCCGGTGGCGGCTGCAGCTGGAGAGTGCGCTGCAGCACGCGATCGACCGGGGCCGGCTGATGGGGGCGGAATGTCTACTGCGCTGGACCAGCCCCGACCTGGGGGAGGTGTCGCCTGGCCTGTTCATCCCGCTCGCGGAGGCCACGGGGATGATCCACCACATTGGCGCCTGGATGCTGAAGGAAGCCTGCCGCCAGGCGGTCGGATGGCGAGAGCAGGGTCTCGATCCCCCTCGCCTGGCGATGAACGTGTCCAGCCGCCAACTCCAGGATCCCGGCAGGGATCTGCCGAACGGGTGCGCGAGGAGCTGGACCGCAGCACCCTGCCGGCCCGTCAGCTGGCGATCGAATTCACCGAGTCGTGCCTGCTGCCCGCCAGCGGGGCCCTGGAATCGATGGCGCGGCTGGCGGCGATGGGCGTCAGCCTGGCGGAGGGGGTGGAGCGGCCCGAGGAGTGCCAGTGGCTGCAGCAGCAGCACGGCTGCGACAGCTTCCAGGGCTTGCTGTTCAGCCGCCCCCTCAGTGCAGAAGCCTTCGCCAGCCTGCTGGCCGCACCCGGGCGGAACCTGCCGCTAGCCGCGGCCACCGCCGAGCCGGTGGCACTCCGACCAGACGCGTAAGCCCCCGCCCGATTCGTAAAGTTCTGTGATGGGATCCTCAGCTGGCAACGACACCCCCGCAACTCCCAGCCGGGAGGTGAACCGCGAGCTGCACAGCCACGCCATCGCCCCGGCCCGGGTGCTGAGGGGGCCCGGCGCCTGGCCCCGGGCCCTCGAGCTCCTGCCCCGGCTGGTGCGCCGCCCCCTGCTGATTGGCCGCAGTGCGTCCACGGCGCCCTTGCGGGAGCGACTGCAGGCGGATGGGGCGGCAGCGGGCATCGAGATGCGGCCGAGCCTGCTGGAGCACGACTGCTGCGAGCACGACCTCAGCCGGCTGGCGGCCTTGGCCGCGGGCTGCGACGGCGTGATCGCCGTGGGCGGCGGCAAGGTGCTCGATGCCGGCAAGCTGCTGGCTCATCGTCTGGGGCTGGCTTGCATCACGGTGCCCACCAGCGCCGCCACCTGCGCCGCCTGGACGGCCCTGGCCAACCTCTATTCCCCCGAGGGCGCCTTCGAGGGAGACGTGGCCCTGGAGCGCTGCCCCGAGCTGCTGGTGTTCGACCACGATCTGGTGCGCCAGGCACCGGCCCGCACCCTGGCCAGCGGCGTGGCCGATGCCATGGCCAAGTGGTACGAGGCGTCGGTGAGCAGCGGCGCCAGCGACGACGGGCTGGTGCAGCAGGCGGTGCAAATGGCCAGGGTGCTGCGGGACCAGCTGCTGCTGGAGGCCCGGGAGGCCCTGGCCGATCCCCACGGCCCCGCCTGGGTGCGGGTAGCCGAGGGCTGCGCCCTCACCGCCGGGGTGATCGGCGGGATCGGCGGTGCCCGCTGCCGCACCGTGGCGGCCCATGCCGTGCACAACGGCCTCACCCAGCTCGCCGCCAGTCACAGCCATCTCCACGGCGAGAAGGTCGGTTTCGGCATCCTCGTGCAGCTCCGGCTCGAGGAGCTGGTGGGGGGCAGCGGCCTGGCAGCCCAGGCCCGCCGCCAGCTCATCCCCTTGTTCCGCGACCTCGGGCTGCCCACCACCCTCGCCGACCTCGGCCTGGGGGGCGCCCGCCTCGAGGAGCTCACCACCGCCGCGGCCTTCGCCTGCCGCCCCCACTCCGATCTGCACCATCTGCCCTTCCGGGTGACCGTTCCCGATCTGCTCGCCGCCCTGGTGAGCACCACCGCCGAACGGCAGCCGGCGTGAACGACACCACGGGAGCAACGCCGGGCGAGTGGCGCGCCGGCCAGGTGCTGGTGGAGAAGGCCGCCGCGGAGCTGCTCGATCCCCAGGGACGGGGGCTGGCCGCGGCCGTGGGCTGGTGGGGGCTCCCCGGTCTGGATCCCGACCTGCGCTGGCCCGTGGCCGTGTTGGGGGAAGGCCCACCGGTGCTGCTGCTGCACGGCTTCGACAGCTCCTTCCTCGAGTTCCGGCGCCTGGCACCGCTGCTGGCTGCCCACCACCGTCTGGTCATCCCCGACCTGCACGGCTTCGGATTCAGCCCCCGCCCGCCGGTGGCGGAGCAGGGCCCGGCGACGGTGCTGGCCCATCTGGAGGCCTTGCTCGAACACCTGGAGCGGCAGGGGATCAGGGGCCCCCTCGGGCTGATCGGCGCCTCGATGGGGGGCTCGGTGGCGGTGGAACTGGCGCGGCGCCAGCCGGAGCGGTTCGAGCGCCTGTTGCTGCTGGCACCGGCGGGGCTGACCGGCCGCCCCATGCCCCTGCCGCCGCTGCTCGATGGGCTGGGCGTGCGGTTCCTGGGCCTGCCCGGCGTGCGGCGGGGCCTGTGCCGCAGCGCCTTCGCCGATCCCGAAGCCGCCGTGGGCCCCCCCGAACTGGAGATCGCCTCGCTGCATTTGGCCACCCCGGGCTGGGCCGAGGCCCTGGGTCGCTTCGCCCGCTCCGGCGGCTTCGCCGGCTGTGGCGCGCCCCTGCCGCCCCAGCCGCTGCGGGTGCTGTGGGGAGCCGACGACCGGATCCTGCGCGCACCCCAGAAACGGGCCGCCCTGGCCCTGCTGGGGGAACGGGTGGAGGAGCTGCCCGCCTGCGGTCACCTGCCCCACATCGATCAGCCCGAACGGGTGGCCGCCTGCTGGCGCACCGGATTCACCTGAACCCGCTTGCACCGGCGGCTGCGGCTATCCGCCACATTGGGACGAGCCCGTTACCTGCCCCATGGCCCCTGCCCTGACCTCCCTGTTCGGCCTGCTGGCGGCCCTGGTGGTGCTGATTCCCTCGGCCGGGCCCGCCGGGGCGTCCCTGCTGCAACTGGAGGGCCCGGTTCCTGCTGATCTGGGCGTGCGGCAGGGCCATCTGGCCCCCTGCCCCTCGCCGGCCCACTGCGCCCGGGAGGTGTGGCCGGTGAGCGACCCCCCGGCGGCCCTGGCGGCCCTGCTGCCGGCCGTGCTCTCCCTCGACGGGGTGGACGTAGTGGAGACGGGGGACGATTACATCCACGCCACCGCCACCAGCCGCCTGTTCGGCTTCGTCGACGACCTGGAGGTGCACGCCGACGCTGACGGCGGGGTGATCGAGGTGCGCTCGGTTTCGCGGCTGGGCGATTCCGACCTGGGGGTCAACGCCCGCCGGTTGGCGGCCCTGCGCCGCTCCCTGCCCGGGGGCTGAGCCTCAGTCCTCGCCGCCCTCGCCCCCTTCGCCGCCCTCGCCATCCGAGGAGGAGTCTTTCTCGGGGGCGGCCGGCGCGCCCATCGAGGGGGTGTCCTGCTCGCCCCCTTCGCCACCCTCCTTCGGGCCGCCGAAACAGCCCGTCAGACCGGTCATCAGGCCGGCGCCGGCCAGGAAGAGGGCGATGCTGGAGCGGACCATCTCAGGAGGGAAGCGTCACCGGCATTGTTGGCAGGCCGAAGGACCTGCGGGCGAGGATCGTCACCGATCCGTGTGCCATTGGTCACGCTCCCTCTCCCACCGCTGCGATGCGCTTCCGCCTCGAGCCCCTGCTTACCCCCGATTGCGTGGCTGAGCTGCAGGCGGCTCTGCAGGCGGACGACACCCCCTGGCGGCCGGGCGAGGAGACCGCCGGTTGGCACGCCCGCACCGTGAAGAACAACCACCAGCTCGACCGCCGCTCAACACTGCACGCCGCCCTGACGCAGCCGATCAGGGACGCCCTGCAGGCCCACCCCCTGTTCGCCTCCGCCGCCCTGCCGCTTCGGGTGCACAGCCTGCGTTTCAGCCGCTCCGAGGCGGAGGAGGGCTATGGCCGCCATGTGGACAATGCCTTCATGGACGAGGGCCGCTCCGACCTCTCGTTCACCGTGTTCCTCTCCGATCCCGCCTCCTATGAGGGAGGGGATCTTGTGCTGGAGCATCCCGATCACGAGGAGGCGATCCGGCTGCCGGCGGGCGACGCTTTCGTGTATCCCTCCACCCTGCTGCACCGGGTGGAACCGGTGCGCAGCGGCACTCGACTGGTGGCGGTGGGCTGGGTGCAGAGCCGGATTCGCAGCAGCGAGCAACGGGAGCTGCTGTTCGAGCTCGACACCGCCCGCCGCAGCCTGTTCGCGCGGGAGGGCAAGAGCGAGGTATTCGATCTGCTCTGTCGCAGCTACGCCAACCTGCTACGCCTCTGGGGCGAATGAACCGGCCTCGGCAGCGCGGGGAATCCGTCAGAGTCGCCGGCAGATCTGCTGGCCGCCGATGGCTTCCGCTTCCGAATCCCCCGCCCCGGATCAGCTCGACGCCGCGGCCCGCAAGGCGGTGCTGGCGGCCTCCGCCCCCTGGCTGGCGGCCCTGCTGAACCTGGTGCCGGGGCTGGGCAGCGGCTACATCTACCAGCGGCGCTGGCGGGCCTACTGGATCACCTCGGCCGTGGCCACCAGCTGGTTCGTGCTCGGCGCCGTGCTCGGAACGAACGGCGAGGCGGCGAGCGCAGGGCGCGACCAGGTGATCGGCCTGGCGGGCCTGCTGCTGCTGGCGGCGGTGACGATGGCCGAGGCCTTCCTGGCGGGGCGCAAGGCCCGCATGGACTGAACCCCGGAGCCGATCTGGTAGGAGAGCGACACCCGCGCGGCGCCATGAGCAGCGACCCCTCCCCCCTCAGCTTCCCCGGTGAGGACGGCGCTTCCGCCTCCCACCCGGAGGGTGGTGGCCCGCTGTTGCGTCTGCTGGCCCGGGGCCTCGAGCTGTGGCTTCGGCAGCAGTGCGACTCCATCGGCCAGCTGGAGATCCAGCTCTCGGGGTCGGCCGCCGCCCTGCTGCTCGGCCGGCTGGAGGGGGTGAGCCTCGCCGCCCGGCGGGTGGTGTACCGCCAGTTGGAGTTCGAGGCGGTGGACCTGCGCAGCGATCCGATCCGGGTGCGCATGGGGCCGCTGCTGCGCAGCCAGGGCGTGCAGCTGGATCACCCCTTCCGGATCCGTGGCCAGGTGGCCTTCAGCGGCGATGGCCTCAACCGGTCCCTCGCCGCCAGCGAATGGCGGAGCCTTGGCGATGGGCTGGCCGAGCAGTTGCTCGGGCTCACACCGCTGCGGAGCCTGGAGATCGACGGCGACCGGTTGCTGCTCTCCGTTTGCGGAGTGGCGTCGGAGGAACCGATCCGGATCGCGGCCCACCTGGGCGCCGCCGACGGCACCGTGGAGGTGCGCGGCATTGACGGCGGCCCCACCATCCGCCTGCCGATGGATCCGAACGTGAGGATCGAGCGGGCGGAACTGGGCCAGGGCCGCCTGCAACTGGAAGGGGAAGCACGGGTCTCCCCCTGAGGGCCCTCAGGAGCGCTGCAGCACCGGCAGCAGCAGCGTGACGAGCGAATACACCACCGCCGGCACGAACAGGTAGCTGTCGATCCGATCGAGGATGCCGCCATGGCCGGGTATGGCGTCCCCCGAATCCTTGAGGCCGGCGTCGCGCTTCATCATCGACTCGGTGAGATCGCCCACCAGGGCGAACAGGGACACCACGATCCCCAGACCGGCGCCGATCAGCCAGCCGGGCCGCCACCCCAGCCACAGCCCCCCCAGCGCCCCCACCAGCGCCGCGCAGGCCACCCCGCCGAGGGCACCCTCCACCGTCTTGCCGGGGGAGATCGGCGAGAGGGGGCGGCGGCCCCAGCGCCGGCCGATGGCGTAGGAGCCGATGTCGGTGGCGACGATCAGAAAGCAGGCCAGCAGGGTGAGGGCCAGGCCCGAGGTCCAGGGCCAGGGTGTTCCCAGCACGGAGCCGGAGAGGTTCGGCGCCAGGGCCGGATCGGCCAGGTCGCGCAGCTTGATCCAGTGACTGGGCAGGAATCCCAGATAGAAGAGGCCGAAGACCGAGGCGGCGATGTCGGCGATGGTGCCGGTGACGGGCTGCAGCAGCAGCCAGCCGCAGATCACGGCACCGGAGGCCGGCAGCACCGCCGCCGCCACATCGCCCACGACCCCGTGGGCCGGCCAGCCGTTGCTCGCCGCCGCCTGGGTGGTGAGCAGCAGCAGTTGCACGGCGACGAGGGTGGTCTTGCTGGCCGCTCGGATGCCCTTGAAGCTGGCCATGCGGAAGAACTCCAGCAGGCCCAGGTGCACGATCACCCCCACCGCGACGGTGAACCACCAGCCGCCCAGCATCACGATCACGAAACCGATGCCGCCGGCGGCCCAGCCGCTGGCCAGCCGGGCCAGGGAAGTGGCGGTGCGGGGTCGGGGAAGCAAGGAGGGAGGGCGTGCGGGGCGGAGGGAGTGGCGGTCCGGGGGTGGAGCCGGGGTCAGCCGCGCTCGGCGGCGATCACGAACAGCGGTTCGGCCGCCGCCAGCTTGGCCTGACTGCCGCGTCTCTGCATCCGATGGACGGTGGCCTGAACCACCTGCACCGCCAGGGCCCCCAACTGGGCGAGCTGATCCGTGGCGTCCACCAGCCCTTCCAGGTCGACCGTGCTGATCACCAACCGGCCGCCCGGCAGCAACGGCGCCCAGACGGACTGCAGCACCTCCCGCAGCGGCCGCCCCACCTCCAGCAGCACCCTGTCGGGGCACGGGGGAAGCAGGGCCAGGTCGGCGGGCGCCTGGCCCTTGTGGATGTGCAGATTGTCGATGCCGAAGCGGCGGCGGTTGAGCTCCAGCAGCTCGATCGCCTCGGGATCACGCTCCAGGGTGTGCACGGCGCCGGCGGGCAGCAGCCGGGCGATCTCCAGCGCCAGGGCGCCGGTGCCACCGCCCACATCCCACACCAGCGAATCGGCGCGGGGACGCAGATGGGCCAGCAGCATCACCCGCAGTTCCATTGGGGTGGGGCTGAACCCCGGCGCATCCTCGAAGGCGGCATCGGGCAGACCAGGGGTGACGAAGTCCCAGTGGAAGGGCAGCGGAGGATCGGCTTCGCCCAACGGACCCCGCCCTAATCGGCCACAACCGCCACCGTATCAGCGATCTGGCCGGGCCAGAGCAGCCGCTGCGACTCCAGCCAGGCGGCCCGCTCCCCATCGATCCGCTCGCCCGGCACCAGGAGCGGAATGCCCGGCGGATAGGGGCAGAGGGGCTCGGCCGCCAGCCGCCCAGCCGCCTGCTCCAGCGGCAGCCGCAGTTGGGGCGCCCGCCAGGCGGCGGCCAGATCCCGTTCCGGTGCCGCCACCAGGGGCAACGGCGGCGGCGTGAACGGCGGCAGGGGGCCATCGCCCAGCTCCCGGCGCAGCGCCTGCAGCCGGCGGGGCAGCTGGCGCTCCAGCGCCCGCGGCGGGGCCAGCCCCAGGCAGAAGGTGAGGGCGCCGGGCTCCGGCAGCTCGGCCACCACGCCGCGCTCCATCAGCCAGCCATCGGCCTCCAAGCCATTGATCCCGAGCGGCGCGGTGGCCAGCACCAGCCGCAGGGGATCGGCGTTCGCCACCAGGGGGAAGCCCCGCTGCTCGAGACCCTGCCGCAGGGCGATGGCCCGCGCCTCGGCCCGCTGCCGGCGCCGCCGGCCGGCCGCTGACCGGCCATGGGCCAGGGCCGCAGCCGCCGAGGCCAGCAGCAGGGCGCTGGGGCTGGAGGTCTGCAGCCAGAGCAGGGCCCGGTCGATCGCCGCGGCCTGCACCCGCGGCCCCCGGGCCAGCAGGGCAGCGCTCTGGGCCAGCCCGCCGCCGGATTTCTGCAGCGACAGCACCGTGAGGTCGGCGCCGGCGGCCACGGCCGAGCCGTCGCCATGGGCCTGATCCACCAGCACCGGCAGGTCGGCGGCATGGGCCCGCTCCACCAGGGCCGCCAGGGGGGCCGCCAGTCCCTGGTAGGTGGGATCGAGCAGCACCAGCGCCGCCGGCGCCTCACCGGCGGCTGCCGCCGCCGCCAGCACCCGCTCCAGGTGCTCCGGCGGCGGCGGCAGCCACAGGCCGGTGAGCGGATCGAAGGGCAGCGTGTAGAGCAGGGGTCGTAGCCCCCCCAGCACGCAGCCATGCAGCAGGGAGCGGTGCAGGTTGCGGGGCAGCAGCACGCTGGCGCCGGGGGGCGCCAGGGCGAGCAGGGCCACCTGCAGCAGGCCGCTGGCGCCGTTCACCCCGAAGCGGCACAGATCAGCGCCCAGCAGGGCCGCGCAGGCGGCCTGGGCCTCGGCCACCGCCCCTTCGGCCTCCAGGGGCCCGCCGATCGCCGGCAGTTCCGGCAGGTCCCAGCTGCCGGGAGCCAGCCGCAGCAGCGCCGCCAGCGGCGGGGCCAGCCCGCGGCCGCGGCCGTGGGCCGGCAGGTGCAGCGGCAGCGGCGGCGGCGGGGCGGCCAGGGCCGCCAGCAGGGACCGCCAGGCGGCGGGACTCATGGGGCCCGGAGCGAACTTTCTAGAGTCTCCCCACCTGAAGGGCTCTCCCCTGACCGACGCAGCCCCCACCCTCGAGACGCCCCCCCTCGTCGTTCCCAGCCTGCGGCCGGTCGCCGACGACCCCGGCCCCCGCTACGACCCCGCTGCAGATCTGCGCTGGCTGCTGCCCCGCTTTTGGATCTGGATCCCCCGCCTGCTGGAGGTGATCCTGCGGCTCGGCTGGCTGGTGCTGGGGCTGGCGGTGCAGGGCAACAGTCGCGACCCCCAGATCCAGCAGCGGCTGGCACGCCGCATCCTCACCACCCTCACCGACCTCGGCCCCTGCTTCATCAAGGTGGGCCAGGCCCTCTCCACCCGCCCCGACCTGGTGCGGCGGGACTGGCTGGAGGAGCTCACCCGGCTTCAGGACGATCTCCCCCCCTTCCCCCACGACATCGCCGAGCGTGTGATCGAGGAGGAACTGGGGGCTCCAGCGGAGCGCCTGTTCGCCGTGTTCCCCGACTATCCGGTGGCCGCGGCCAGCCTGGGCCAGGTGTACCGGGCCCGCCTCGCCGACGGCCGCTGGGTGGCGGTGAAGGTGCAACGCCCCGAACTTCCCTTCATCCTGCGGCGCGATCTGGCGATCCTGCGGGTGCTGGGGGTGCTGAGCGCCCCCTATCTGCCCCTGAACCTGGGCTTCGGCCTCGGCGACATCATCGACGAGTTCGGCCGCAGCCTGTTCGAGGAGATCGACTACCGCAAGGAGGCCGACAACGCCCGCCATTTCGCCCTGCTGTTCGAGGACAGCCCCGAGGTGACGGTGCCCACGGTGGAGGCCGCTTTCACCAGCCGCCGGGTGCTCACCACCAGCTGGATCCAGGGCACGAAGATGCAGAGCCGCCGTGATCTGGAGGCCGCCCACCTGGATCCGGCCGCCCTGATCCGCACCGGCGTGATCGCCGGCCTGCGCCAGTTGCTGGAGTTCGGCTACTTCCACGCCGATCCCCATCCCGGCAACCTGTTCGCCCTGCCGGGACGCACCGGAACCATGGGCCACATGGCCTACGTGGATTTCGGGATGATGGATTCCCTCAGCGATGCCGACCGCCTCACCCTCACGGGGGCGGTGGTGCACCTGATCAACCGCGACTTCGAAGCCCTGGCGCAGGACTTCGTCACCCTCGGGTTCCTCAATCCCCGCACCGACCGCAGCCCGATCGTGCCGGCGCTGGAGGAGGTGCTGGGAGGAGCCCTGGGCGAGAACGTGGGCGACTTCAACTTCAAGGCGATCACCGATCGCTTCTCGGAGCTGATGTACGACTACCCCTTCCGCGTGCCGGCCCGCTTCGCCCTGATCATCCGCGCGGTGGTGAGCCAGGAGGGACTGGCGATCCGACTGGATCCCGGCTTCCGGATCCTTCAGGTGGCCTATCCC
>JBJTUJ010000202.1:0-4873 GCA_046080685.1 Cyanobium sp.
GAACGGGGTGCCGTGGCCATGGCCCGCTCGAACGATCCGAATTCCGCCAGCGCCCAGTTCTACGTGGCTCTCGAAGCCCTGCCGGAACTGGACGGCCGCTATGCGGTGTTCGGTCGGGTCACCCGCGGGATGGAGGTGATCGATGCCATCCAGCAGGGGGACAAGCTGGTGAAGGCCCGGGTGATCGATGGGGGAACCCTGGTGAAGGGGAAGCCCTGATTCAGGCGGGAACCCGCTTGTCGGAGGCGGTGGCCTTGAGCAGCTCGGTGTTCACGCCCGAAGCTCGCTCAAGGGCCACCTTGCCCGTGCGGGCGATTTCGAGTATGCCGTAGGTCTCCATCAGCCGCTCGAGGGCCACCAGCTTGCCGGGGTCGCCCACCACCTCCAGGGTCAGGGCGTCGTCGGCGACGTCCACCACCTTGGCCCGGAACACCTGCACCAGCTCGAAGATGGCACTGCGGGTCTCGGCGGGCGCGGCGACCTTCAGCAGCATCAGCTCCCGCTCGACCGCGGGAATGGTGGACAGGTCGATCACCCCGAGCACGTTGACGAGCTTGTCGAGCTGTTTGCTCATCTGCTCGAGGGTGCGGTCGTCACCCTCCACCACCATCGTGAGCCGGGAGACGCCGCGGTTCTCCGCGGGGCCCACCGCCAGGCTCTCGATGTTGAAGCCCCGGCGGGCGAACAGCCCGGAGATGCGGCTCAGGGCCCCGGACTCGTCCTCGACCAGCACCGAGAGGGTGTGCTTCATGGGGCGGCGGCGCTCTCAGCTCGCCAAGCTATCGCGCAGCGCGGGTTCCTGACCGCTCCCAGTGGCAAGCCACTCCAGAAGCAGGGCTTGAAAAGCCTCCGGCGCCTCATCGTGGGGGCAGTGACCTGCGCCCTCGATCAGGTGCAACGTGAGATCGGGGCGAAGGCGCCGGCACTGCACGCCCACCTCCGGGGGCACCAGCCGATCCTGGCCTCCCCAGAGCAGCAGCAGGGGGCGCTCGAGCCGTCTGAGCAGGGCGGGGGCGGTGGCGTGATGGGGCCTGATCGCCATGGCGATGCTCATCGCCCGCAGGGCCCTCACCGCGCCGGGACGCCGAGCCGGACGGGCGATCACCCGATGCAGGTCGCGGTCGCCGATCACCGGATCCAGGTAGGCCGCCTGGATGCCCAGATCCAGCAGGGGCGAGTGGGCCAGCAGCGGCACGATCAGCTCCAGCGGCAGCAGCCGACAGAGCAGGCGAACCGACTGGCGCTGCAGGCGGCGGCGCCATGGGCGTCGCCGCGGCGCCCGCAGGCCGCCATGGCCCGCCATCACCAGGGTGGGATCGGGCAGGGGCGCGGCCACGGCCGCCCGGATCCAGGCGGGATGGAAGACGCTGGCGGTAAGGGCCACCAGACCACCAAGGGAATGGCCCACCACCACCGCCGGCTCCAGCACCACCAGTTCCAAGAAGGCCTGCAGCTGGCGGGCCCAGAGCCGATTGTCCAGGCGCAGGGCCGGCTGGGCGGAGGCGCCGAACCCCATCAGGTCAAGGCCGTAGACGCACCAGCCGGCAGCCGCCAGGGCAGCGGCAGTGCGGCGCCAGTGGCCGCTGCCTGCTCCGAAGCCGTGGAGCAGCACCAGGGGCGGATGGCACGGATCCCCCAGCACCCGCCAGTGGCAGCGATGGCCGTTCCAGAGCCAGGTGTCGTGCCGCCCCCAGTCCACATCCCCAGCGGGTCCGGCAGGCTGGGGAGCGGCACTCGGCACCAGCGGACCTGACGACGACGGAAGCCACTCACTATTGCGAAGGGGCGGCCCGCCTGCGGACCGGAGAGGGCTTCTTCCGGCCGGATTCCCGACCAGCGAGGGATCTGGCGGTGCTGCTGGCCGGCGACCTCCAGCGCCAAGGCCCCCTCACCGTCCTCGATGGGATGGCCGGCTGCGGCATCCGCGCCCTGCGCTACGGGCTCGAGGCGGGGGCAACGGCGATCTGGGCCAACGACGCCGACCCGGACCGACTGCCGCTGATGGAGAGCAACCTCGCGGCTCTGCCCTCGGCCATCACGGTGCAAACCACGGCCCTCACGGCTCAGCGGCTGCTGGCGGGATGCCTGGAGCGGGAGCAGCGCTTCTCCCTGGTGGATCTGGATGCCTTCGGCTCCCCCAGCGCCCTGCTTCCCCTCGCCCTGGAGGCAGTGGCCTTCGAGGGGCTGCTGGTGCTGGCCAGCACCGACGGCCGCGCCGCCACCGGGCACGACCGGCCGGCGGCGGTGCGCAGCCTGGGGGCGGCCGCCCGGGCCCATCCGGTGAGCTGGGAGCTTGCCCTGCGCCTGCAACTGGGGCTGACGGCCCGCTCGGCCTGGGCCCTGGGCCGGGGCATGGCGCCGGTGCTGGCCCACAGCGAGGGGCGCACCTTCCGCACCGTGGTGCGGCTGCGGCGCCGCCCCGCTGCCGGTGAGCTCGAGCGCCTGGGGCTTCTCGCCCACTGTCACGCCTGCGGCGACCAGCAGGTGCAGTCGCTGCTGCGGTTGCGGCAGTGGGCAGCCTGCGCCTGTGCGCCCGGCTCCTCCCCTTCCCTGGCGGTGAGCGGGCCCCTCTGGATCGGTCCGCTGCAGGATCCAGGCACCCTGGGCCGCCTGCAGTGCCAGACCGACGCCCGGCTGGACACCGTCTCTGTAGCGGCCTGGCGGCTGCTGAGCCGCTTGGCAGCCGATGACGGAGCCGAGCCCCGCTGCTGGCCCCTGGCCACGATCGCGCGCACCCTGGGCCAGGGACCGCCGCCGCTGGCGGAGCTGATCGAGCGACTGCGGGGCGAAGGCCATCGGGCCAGCGCCGGCGCCGTGATGCCGGCCACCGTGCGGAGCGATGCCCCCTGGCCCCGGATCCTGGCCCTGGCGAGCCGCCAGGCCTGCTAAACAGGTACGCGTTCGCTCCGCGGGTTCATGGCCTCTGAAATCTTCGGCACCGCCGCTCTGTTCTGGGTGCTGATTCCGGTGGGTCTGGCCGGTGGCGCGATCCTGCTGAAGCTGCTCGATCGCTGAGCCCCAGACCGTTCGCGTCGCCGTCGGGTGCACCCCTAGGCTCGGCCCCTCCGTCAGCAAGCGCACATGAAGGTACTGGTCGTCGGTGCGACGGGAACCCTCGGCCGCCAGATCGCCCGTCGGGCTCTCGATGCCGGCCACAACGTGCGCTGCATGGTGCGCTCCCCCCGCCGAGCCGCCTTCCTGCAGGAATGGGGATGCGAGCTCACCCGTGGAGACCTGCTGGAGGCCGCCAGCCTCGACTATGCCCTCGAGGGTCAGGACGCGGTCATCGATGCCGCCACCGCCCGGGCCGGAGAAGGCAGTTCCTACGACGTGGACTGGACCGGCAAGCAGAACCTGTTCGCGGCCTGTCAGCGGGCTGGTGTGAAGCGGGTTGTGTTCCTGTCGTTGCTGGATGCGGCCAAGCACCGCGATGTGCCCTTGATGGACATCAAGGCCTGCACCGAGCAGTGGCTGGAGGCTTCGGATCTCGACTACACGATCCTGCGGGGTGTGGCATTCATGCAGGGGCTGATCAGCCAGTTCGCCATCCCCGTGCTGGAGAACCAAACGGTTTGGGTGAGTGGCACGCCCACACCCATCGCCTACATGAACACCCAGGACATGGCCCGCTTCGCGGTGGCCGCTCTGGAACGCCCCCAGACCGTCCGTCAGGCTTTCCCGGTGGTGGGTCCGCGGGCCTGGACCACCGGCGAGATCACCCAGCTCTGCGAGCGTTACACCGGAAAGGATGCCCGCCTCTTCCGGGTTCCACCCACCCTCCTGCAGCTCATGCGCGGGGTGACCAGCTTCTTTGAGGCCAGCCTGAATGTGGCCGAGCGGCTCACCTTCGATCGGGTGATCGGTGGGGGGACCCGCCTGGATGCACCGATGGAGGAAAGCTATGCCGCCTTTGGCCTCGATCCGGCGGACACCACCAGCCTGGAGGACTATCTGCGCGAGTACTACGACACGATTCTCAAACGGTTGCGGGAGATGGAGGCCGATCTGGACAAGGACGCCAAGAAGAAGCTTCCTTTCTGAGCCCAGGGGACAGACTTCCCTGGTGCATCTGTACTATCTTGTTTGAGTTCGCCCTCGGGAGTGGCGTGAATGTCGGTTGCGCAAATCAAGAATCTGCAGCGTCGCCTGGTGAACCTCGAGAGCGAGGCTTGTGATGAGCTCACCCGGGCCTGTGGCCATGAGCTCTGGCAGAGCCTTGGATTCGACGCCCTCGACAGCCTGGAAGACCCGGATCGACGGGCTCGGGCCAACTACTACTACGGCCAGCTGCAGACGGTGCGTGAGCTGCGCGAATACCTGGCGTGAGGAGGCCCGGCCTCCCTACCCTCCGGCTCCACCTCGGCCCGATTTCCCGCCTCCGGCCCGGCCGCCTCGTCCAGGTGAATGCCGGCCCAGCAACTGCCTCAGTCGCTGGTCTTCGCACGCGGATGCGGGGCGCCACTGGCCCGGGGCCAGCTCCCTGAGATCCAGGGGAGGCTGGCCGTCCATCAGGTCGATCGCCATTCGGATCAACCGCAGTGTGGGGTAGCCGACGGCTGCCGTCATTCGCCGCACTTGGCGATTGCGCCCCTCCCGCAAGTCCAGTTCCAGCCAGCTGGTGGGCACCTGCACTCGATAGCGGATCGGCGGATGGCGCTCGGGAAGGTCGGCGGCTGCCAGGTCGGTGGCGGAGAGCGCCCTGGCGCGGGCTGGGCGGGTGCGCTGCCCCTGCACCATCACTCCGGAGCGCAGCTGGCTGATCGCCGCCTCGGCAGGTCCCTCGCCGGCCGACAGATTGCCCTCCACCTGCACCCAGTAGCGCCGCCAGTGCCCGAAGGCTGGGTCGGTGAGGCGCTGCTGCAGGCGACCCTGG
>JBJTUJ010000203.1:0-6371 GCA_046080685.1 Cyanobium sp.
TCGCCCAGAGTGATGGTGGGTTCGGGGCACTTCAAGGCGCTTCCCTTAAAGGTGCATTCAGCCGCTCGAACAGCGCCGGCCGAAACCAGGGACCCACCACCCACCAGCAGCAGGCCGGCAAGAAGAGCCTTGGGCATGGACGCATGTAACCCATGCATTGAGGCTGGAACAGAAGACGGATCAGGAAACCGTCTCTTCAAACGAGAAAAGAAAATGACAAGCCAAAACAGGGGCCACCGAGAGACTAAGAGGGCTCAATAGCAAGAACTTGCCTCAGTTCGCGGAGCATCCGATGCAGATCAGCACCTCAATGAAGCAGGTGGTTGGAAGCACATCCGCAAACATGAATAACGACTTCTTCTCCACAGTTCTGCCCAGGCAGAGCCAGCCGCTCCGGAGGCCGCCGGGACTCAACCATGTCGATCCCCTGACGGAGCCGGGATCGGTCGGCGGTTCGGTAGCGGCCGGCACGCCACCCCGCGATCCGGTAGAAATGATGAAGAAGACGACCACCCGCCTCCAGGCCCCTCTCCGCAGGGGTGACCCCTATGAACCTTCATCAGGGCGATTGCATCCGCGTCCCCACGCTCGCCGTCATCCCCGGCGGGCCCGACGGGAAACCAGCGCCGGCCGCCGAAGACCAGCTCTACCAGGTGGTGAGTGTGGACGCCCCGGGTGATCGCTGCTGGCTGCGGCGCTGGCCCCTGGCCCGCCACGGCTCGCCGGTGTTCGAGCTCTCCCTGCACCAACTCCAGGGCCGCCAACCCCACCGTCAGCCTCACCGCTCAACCCTCCGCGGCCGTTCCTGAACCGGCCCCGCAGGCCTCGCAGGCCGCTGCCCCGCGTCTTGAATGACGCGATCCGAAGCACAGGCTTGGCCGCACCCGCAGGTCCGGACACTGGAATGTCATCCCTCCCGCAGGTCTGCCGGGTGCTGGCTCTGGCCCTGGTTGCGGCAAGCCTCTCCGCCTGCCAGCCCCAGCGGCCCGCCGGCAGCGTGATCGTGGCCACCAAGAGCCGCATCGATTCCCTCGATCCCGCCAAGGCCTCGCGCGTGGGGGTGATGCAGGTGCTCAGCGCCCTGGGGGATCCCCTCTATGCCATCGCCGCCGACGGGCGCATCGAACCCTGCCTGGCGACAGCCCTGCCGCGCCTCAGCGCCGACGGCCTGCGCGCCCGCATCCCTCTGCGCAAGGGCGTCGTCTTCCACGACGGCACCCCCTTCGATGCCGCCGCGATGGTTTTCTCGCTGGAGCGCTTCAAGCGGATCGGCACCCTCGGCTACCAGCTCAGCGACCGGGTGGCGGCGGTGCGGGCCACCGGCCCCCATGAGATCGAGCTGGAACTGAAGCAGCCCTTCAGCCCCCTGCCCCGGCTGCTGAGCGCCATCTTCCTCACGCCGGTGTCGCCCACCGCCTACCGGGCCCACCGCGACGCCCCGATGGCCAGCCGCTTCGTGGGCACCGGGCCCTACCGGCTGGCCTCCTACAGCCCCCAGCAGCAGCGGCTGGTGCCCTGGGAGCGCTACTGGGGTCGCCGGCCCGCCAACGGCGGCCTCGCCCTGGTGACCCTGGGCAACTCCACCGCCCTCTACGGCGCCCTGCGCAGCGGCGAGGTGGATGTTCTGCTCAACAGCGGCCTGGAGATCGATCACCAGCAGTCCCTGCATAAGGAGGCGACCGCCGGCCGGCTGCGGGAAACGGTGGGGCCGGCGATGGAAATCGGCATCCTCTCCCTGCTCACCGATCAGCCGCCCCTGGCCGATCCGGTGGTGCGGCAGGCGATCGCCCACAGCCTCGACCGCGGCCTGCTCAGCCGGCGGGTGAGCCTCGACATCCGGCCGCCCCTGCGCCAGCTGGTCCCCCCCAGCCTGCCGGGCTCCGACCCTGCGGCCTGGCCCGCCTACGACCCGGCCCTGGCCCGCAGCCTGTTCCGCAAGGCGGGCTACTGCCGGGGCCGCCGCCTGGAGCTGCCGCTCACCTTCCGCTCCGACATCCCCAGCGACCGCCTGTTCGCCCTCACCTGGCAGGCTCAGCTGCGGCGCGACCTCAACGACTGCGTGAGCCTGGCGGTGACCGGCATGGAATCCACCACCGCCTACGACCAGCTGGGCAAGGGCTCGCTGGCGCTGTTCTTCTACGACTGGATCGGCGACTACCCCGATGCCGAGAACTTCCTGACGCCGCTGCTGGGCTGTACCAAGGCCAAGGGCGATCGCTGCCTCGAGGGCAACAGCGCCCTGAGCGGCAGCTTCTGGACCAGCCCCGGCCTGGAGGAGGAGCTGCAGCGCAGCAGCCGGGTCGACGGACCGGAGCGCATCGGGCTGCTGCAGGCGATCCAGCGGCGCACCGCCCGCGCCAACCCCTACCTGCCGGTGTGGCTGATGGCGCCAGTGGCCTGGACCCGGCCCGAGCTCAGCCCGCCCCGCTACGACGGATCGGGCAGGGTGATGCTGGGAGAGCTGCGGCGGGAGGGGGGCCGATGAGCCGGCGCCGCGAACTCACGCGCTACGTGGCCGCCCGGCTGGCCCTGGCGCCGGTGATGCTCTGGCTGCTGGCCAGCCTGGTGTTTCTGCTGCTGCGGGTGGCACCGGGAGATCCGATCGATGCCCTGCTGGGCCCGAAGGCCCCGGCGGCCGCCCGGGCGGCCCTGCGCCAGCAGCTGGGTCTCGATCGCCCCCTGGCGGAGCAGTACGGCCACTTCCTGGGCCAGCTGCTGCACGGCGATCTGGGCACCTCCCAGGCGGCCCAGGAACCGGTGACCTCGATCGTGCGCGACACCCTTCCCGCCAGCCTGGAGCTTGGGATGGTGGCTCTGATCCTGGCGGCGGCGGTTGGCCTGGCGGTGGGCTTCAGCGGCATCGCCCGCCCCGAGGGGAAGGTGGATCTGGCGGGGCGGCTGTTCGGCATCGGCACCTATGCCCTGCCCCCCTTCTGGGCGGCGATGGTGGTGCAGTTGGTGTTCGCCGTCTGGCTGGGCTGGCTGCCGGTGGGGGGACGGTTCCCGGCCACCCTGGTGCCCCCCGAGGGCAGCGGCTTCTACCTGCTCGACAGCCTGCGGGCCGGCAACCTCCCCCAGCTGCTCGGCAGCCTGCGCCACCTGGTGCTGCCGGCCGCCACCCTGGGCCTGCTGCTGAGCGGCATCTTCACCAATGCCCTGCGCCTCAACCTCAGGCGCGCCCTCGGCTCCGACTACGTGGAGGCGGCCCGCAGCCGGGGCCTGAGCGAGCGGCGGGTGGTGCTCCACCACGCCCTCCCCAATGCCCTGCTGCCGGTGCTCACGATCACCGGCATCACCGTGGCCTCCCTGATCGGCGGCGCCCTGCTGATCGAAGTGACCTTCTCCTGGCCGGGCATCGCCGCCCGGCTGCAGGAGGCGATCGCCCAGCGCGACTACCCTCTGGTGCAGGGCATCGTGGTGGTGGTGGCCGCCCTGGTGGTGCTGGTCACGGTGGCCGTGGACCTGCTGGTGGCCCTGCTCGATCCCCGCATCCGCTTCTGATCGCCCGCTAGTCGTGGCCGGCGTGGATCGCCCGCTCCCAGCGGCGGGCGGTGGCCGGGTCGAGCACCCAGGCGCTCACGCCCTGGCGCCGCCGCACCTGGGGAGCAAGCGGTGGGGCCGACTCCAGGCTGGAAAGGAAGTCGCCGGTGAGCACAAGCAGCAGGCCCTGCACCACTGCCGGATCGTCCCCCACCAGATCGCTGCCGAGCCGGAACAGCACCGCCTCCTGCCCCGTGACCCGCACCGGCGAGAAGTGGCTGCCGCCGTCCACCAGCACCAGCCGGCTGCGGCGGTGACCGGCGGGCAGGAACAGGGAGAGCTGCTCGTCGATCGGCGGGGTGACCAGATCGAGGCCACCACCCATCAGCAGCACGGGCAGCGGCAGGGAGCGAAGAGCCTGATGGGGCCAGAGCAGGCTGCCGAAGGCGTTGTAGGCCACCACACCCTTCAGATCGGAGGGACGGCGGCGGGGAGCGGGCAGGCTGCCGGCCGACAGCTGGCACTGCAGCAGGCGCGAGGGGTTGGCGATCGGCAGGCGGCGCAGGGCCCGCTGGCAGCGGGCGTCGAGCCCCGGCTCGGGCACCATGCCCGCCGCCAGCAAGGCGGTGAGGCCCCCCAGCGAGTGCCCCACCAGCACCACGCCATCGCCCGGCACCTCCAGGCGACCGCTTCGCCTGGCCTCCAGCACTGCCTCCACGTCGTCGAGGCGGATCGCCAGGGTTTCGGCACCGGGTGGGGGCCGCTGCCCTTCCAGGGCCTCCCGCACCGCCCGGGCATCGCTGCCGGGATGCTCCAGCGCCACCACCGCCCAGCCCCGGCCCGCCAGATCGGCCGCCAGCCAGCCCAGCTGATCGGTGGTGCCGCCGAGGCCCGGCATCAGCAGCAGCCAGGGACGGGAGGCCACGGGGGCGCCAGGGGAGGGCAGCCAGATCTCCAGGGGCAGGGGTTCACCGCGATGACCGACCGCCAGGGACCAGCGGCGTGGGGAGACCGGGGTCAGGGAGAGCGTGGCCAGGGAGACCGTGCCGGGGGAACCCTGCGCCAGGGGGAGACGCCGCAGGCTGCGCAACGCCTCCCCCTGACGACGCAGCTGGCCGCGCCAGCCATCCGCCAGGGAGAGAAGACCGTCGAGATCGAGAACCAGGTGGCGGGGTGGCAGCGCCCGCAGCAGTTCGATCGCCGTCACCTCCTGGCGCCGGGCCAGCAGATCCCGAAGCGTCACGGGCAGCAGCGCTGTGGTGCGGTCGCCATCGGCGCTGGTGAGCAGTTCGCCGACGGTGGCGAGCATCTGGCTTCCGGCCCAGCTGTCCAGCACCTGGCGGCCGAAGCTCTGGTCCCGCAGCAGCGGCGCCCGCAGCAGGGCCCTCAGGTCGTCGCGGCTGTCCGGCTCCAGCAGGCCCAGCCACACCTCAAGGTCGGCGGCTGGCTCCCGCTCGCCCCGGCTCCAGGCCTCCAGCTGGTCGAGGCGGATCGGAATCGACAACCGCTCGAGCCGCAGTTCCAGCAGCTCGGCGGCCCCCGCCCTGCCTCCCCAGGTCAGCGGCAGGGCCACCAGCAGACTGGCGACCACGGAACCAAGGCGGTGAAGACGGCTTGAAACAGGCACAGCGGGTGTCCAGGGCGGGATCCTGGTTGCACCAGTTTCCCGCGCCGCTGCAGCAACTGGCAGGGGTGCGGTTGCTGGCCGCCCTGGGCGCAGGCGGTGTGATCTATCTCACGCCGATGGTGTTCCACCTGGAGGCCTTCAGCGCCCGCAGCGTCACCCAGGGACTGGCGGCCGCGGCCGTGGCGGGAACCGCCGGGCGTCTGGCCAGCGGCCTGCTGCTCGATCGGGGGCTGGCGGTCTCGGCTCCGGTGCTGCTGGCCGTGGCGATGGGGTTCCTGGGCGACGCGGTGCTGCTCGGCGCCCATGGCTTCGGTGGCTACCTGATCGGCCAGGTGCTGATGGGGATCGCTGTGGGTCTCTATTGGCCGGCGATCGAGCTGGCGGTGCCCCTGGCCTGTCCACCGCTCCCCTCCGCCCGGGCCTTCGCCCTGGTGCGCACCGCCGATGCGGCCGGCATCGCCGCCGGGGCGCTGTTCGGGGCGGCCCTGGCGGCCACCGGCTGGCTGCGGGGGATCTACGTGGTGGACATGGGGGCCCTGTCACTGCTGGCCGTGGTGCTGCTGCGGCGCCCCCTGCCCACGGTCCCGCCCCGCCGGCGCCAGGCCCGGGGCGGCGGGGCGGGTTGGCTGCTGCCGCTGCTGCCGGTGCTGGCGGTGACGCTGGTGGCCACCGGCATGCAGGCCCTGATGCAGAGCGCCCTGCCCCTGGATCTGGTGCGGGGAGCGCCGATGCGGCCGGCCCTGCCGGAAAGCCTGGGAGCCCTCACGATCGGCCTCCAGCTCAGCCTGCTGCTGGCGCTCCAGTGGCCGGTGGGAAAGGCCCTGGCCCAACGGCCCGTGCGTGACGGTCTCGCCCTCGGCCTCGGCTCGTTTGCGCTGGGCAGCATGCTGCTGGCGCTCTCGGCCCTGCTGCCCTTCGGGGCGGCCGTGATGATCGCCGCCCAGCTGCCGCTGGCGCTGGCGGAGGCTGCCTTCCTGCCCACGGCCAGCGAAGCGGTCGTGGAACTCACACCCCCCTCCCACCGGGGCCTGGCGCTGGCGTTGTTCTCCCAGTGCTTCGCCGTCAGCTCCTTCGTCGGCCCCCTGCTGGCCGGTTGGCTGCTCGATCTGCAGGGCCATGCGATCGGCCTGTGGCTGGCCATGGCGGCCCTGCTGGCGCTGGGTCTGCTGCCGGTGGCCCGGCTGGAGGGGCTGCAACGCCGCAATCTGCTGGCGGTGCTCAGCGGCGAAGGGGAGGGGGGCGATCTGGAGATCCTCTACCGGCT
>JBJTUJ010000204.1:0-5920 GCA_046080685.1 Cyanobium sp.
TGCAGCGGCGGTTCGCCAGCGGCGAGATCCCCCTGCCCTCCTTCTGGGGAGGCTTCCGGGTGCGGCCGCTGGAGATCGAGTTCTGGCAGGGGCGGGAGAACCGCCTGCACGATCGCTTCCGCTACCTGCGCACCGAAGAGCAGGTGCCCTGGGGGATCGAGCGGCTGGCCCCCTGACCCACGGCCTTGTGCAGGGCTCTGACCCGCCGCGCTAGGAGGAGGCCATCTCCGCTTCCAGGCCATGACCAGACTCCGTGGCACTGCCCCCGTCCTGGCCCTGGGAGCGGCCCTGGTGCTGGCAGGCGCCGGCATGGCTCTGGCTCGGCCGAATCCCGGCGGCCTCGGGGGTCCAGCCTCCGGCGCCGGGGTTCGCCTCGGAGCCGGATTCGGTGCCCCCGGCGCGAGTCTGGTCCGGCCCTGAGGGATGGGGAACGCCAGCGCCCCGGCCCACAGCCTCCGGTACACCGATGCCCTCCACTGGGCCGCGGAGCTGCACCGCCATCAGTGGCGCAAGGGCAAGCCGGTGCCCTACATCGCCCATCTGATCGCGGTCAGCGCTCTGGTGTGGGAGGACGGCGGCACGGAGAACCTGGCGATCGCCGGCCTGCTGCACGATTCGATCGAGGACGCCGGCCAGAGCCGTGACGCGATCGCCGAGCGCTACGGGGATGAGGTGGCCGACATCGTTCAGGCCTGCACCGACACCGAGGGCGCTGTGGCTCCCGGCGGGGTGAAGGAACCCTGGATCGTCCGCAAGACCCGCTACATCGAGCATCTTGGCGTCAAGCCGGAGACCGCCTGGCTTGTGACGGCAGCCGACAAGGCCCACAACGCCCGTGACATGGTGGCCGACACCCGAACCGATCCCAGCGTGTGGGGGAAGTTCCGGGCCGGCCTCGATGGCAGCGCCTGGTATCTCTGGAGCCTGCACCGCAAGCTCGCCGAGCTGGAGCCCGCCAGCCGCTCCGTGGCCCTGCTGGGCGAATCGGTGGCTGAGATCCTCCGCAGCTCGGCACTGCTGGCCCGCGTGCCTGCCGGCCAGAGCCCGGAGGCGTGGGTGGCGAGCTACCTGGAACGCACCGACACCCATCCGAAGGGGTGAAGCCCAGCCCCTACGGCGCGTTAGCACGCATGGTCTCGAGCGCCGCCTCGCATCTCGCGCGGGTTTCTTACACCAGGATATCGCTGCGGCCAGGGGCCTGGCAGCTGTGGTACGAGGAAGGCAGGCCGAAGGCGTTGCCCAAGGGCTCGAACCTGCAGGCCGAGAAGCGGTCGGCATCGTCCTGGCTGATGGGCCGGCAGCGCGCGCTGACCTGCTTCAACCAGACGAACCCGTAGCCGCCCACCACGGGGAACGGCTGAATCCACTGGCGTTCCGTGCGTCTCCTATGACAAGGCAGGCCGGCGCCCCTGGGTGTGGGTGAGAAAGCAGCACAATTGAATGCTCACTCCCACTGGGATGCGTTGGATTCATGGAGCTGCGGATCGGATGCACATTGCAGCTCCGCTGTGAACAGGTGGTGCCGATCCTCGCGCTGATTCATCCCCATGTCAGCCGTCGTCATGATCTGCACAGCGCCGAAATGCTGGGGTTGAACCCCGATCGTGCCGTCGAGGTTCTGATGGATCAGGCCGGCAATCGCTGGTGTCGCTTCCTGGCCTCCCCCGGCACCACAACCATTCACTACGACACCACGGTCCAGGACCATGGCCAGACGGATCCCGTGGTGCCGAGTGCGGGGGAATGTCCGCTCACGGCACTGCCGATCGACGCCTACCGCTACCTCAATCCCAGCCGCTACTGCGACACCGACCGATTGGGGGAACTGGCCTGGCGTGAGTTCGGCGCCGTGCCGATGGGCTGGGCGAGGGTGCAGGCGGTGTGCGACTGGGTGCACCAACGCCTGCGTTTCGACTACGGCGCTGCCCGCTCGGACAAGACCGCCTACGAGGCGATGCAGGAACAGGCCGGCGTCTGCCGCGACTTTGCCCATCTGGCGATCGCCCTCTGCCGCTGCCTGAACATTCCCGCCCGCTACTGCACCGGCTATCTCGGCTACACCGGCATCCCGCAGGGAGAGGCCCCGGTGGATTTCTCCGCCTGGTTCGAGGCATTCCTCGGTGATCGCTGGTATGTGTTCGACGCGCGCCACAACATTCCCCGCAGCGGTCGGGTGCTGATCGCCCGGGGCCGGGATGCGGCCGACGTGCCTTTTCTGCGCTCGTTCGGTCCCCATGAGCTGGTGGGCTTCCAGGTGGTGACCGAAGCCCTGAAGGATCCCTCGACGCCCCAGAAGTCGCCGCAGGCCTCGACTCCCTGACGGACAGCGGAGCAGTCAGCTTTCGTGAACCGCGCCCTCCCGGCCGCGCCCCCGTGGGGCAACCTGCTGCGCAGACCTTCCGAACCCTCCCTGACCACCGTGGTTCCCGTCGCCTCAGCGCCCTCGCCGGGGGTGGCCCCCGGGGATGTCGGGGTGATCGAACTGGAAGGCGTCCAGCGCCGCTTTGCGGGCATGGCGGCCGTGGATGGCATCGATCTGGTGATGGCCCCGGGCGAATTCTTCTCCCTGCTGGGACCGTCGGGATGCGGCAAGACCACCACCCTGAGGCTGATCGCGGGGTTCGAGAAGCCCGATGCCGGCGTGATCCGGCTTCTGGGGCAGGACGTGACCGACGTACCGCCCCACCGGCGCAGGGTGAACACGGTGTTCCAGCACTATGCCCTGTTCCCGCACCTGAGCGTCTGGGACAACGTGGCCTTCGGCCCGCGCAATCGTCCCCTGCCGGAGCCGGAGGTGCGGCGGCGGGTGGGGGAGGCGCTGGAGCGGGTGCGCCTGGGGGGAGCTGGCCCGGCGGCGACCGGCCCAGCTCTCGGGCGGCCAACAGCAACGGGTGGCTCTGGCGCGGGCGCTGGTGAATGAACCCGCGGCCCTGCTGCTCGACGAACCCCTGGCGGCCCTGGACTCCGGCCTGCGCCGCACCATGCAGCAGGAACTGAAGCGGATCCAGCGGGAGGCTGGGATCGCCTTTCTGCTGGTGACCCACGATCAGGACGAGGCCCTGGCCCTCAGCGATCGGCTGGCGGTGATGCAGGGCGGGCGCATCGCCCAGTGCGGCAGCCCGCGGGAGGTCTACGACCGACCGGTGAACGAGTGGGTGGCCGGCTTCCTCGGCCGCGCCAATCTGCTCGCGGATCCGTTGGGTGGTGGATGGAGGATGCTCAGGCCGGAACAGCTGACCCTGCAGGGCGAGGCCCCCCAGGCGGAGGAGGAGGGGCGAAGGGCCCGGGTGGAAGCGGTCGCCTTCCAGGGCGCCACGCTGCAGGTGGTGCTGCGCGACGAAGACGGCCAGGAGCTGGTGGCCAGGATCGGGCGCAGGGATTCTGCGGCGGGGGTGCGGATCGGCGACGTGCTCTGGGTGGTGTGGCCGGCCCAGGCCGGCCATCGCTGGCCCACCTGATCCTTCGGTCCTCCTTCCACCCACCCACCCACCACCCACCCGCCGATGCCACGCCAAGCCCAGCCCGTTCCCGCACCCCTGGCCAGAGGCGGGCCCCTCCAGGCGATCGGGCGCCGCCGCTTCCTCAGGCAGGCCGTGCTGGCCGGCGGGGCGGCGGCCCTTGGTCCCGCGTTGCTGGTCGCCTGCCGATCGGGCGGGGGGGGGGGACCGGACCCGGCGACTGGTGATCTCCAACTGGCCGCTTTACATCGATCCCACCGCAGACGGGGTGCCCGGCACGGTGGATCGCTTCCGGAAGCACACCGGCATCCAGGTCAGCTACAGCGAGGACCAAAACGATTCCGTGGCGTTCTTCGCCAAGATCCAGCCCGAACTGGCCGCAGGACGGTCCATCGTCCAGGACTTGTTCGTCACCCCCCTACTGGCTGGCCGAGCGCCTGATCCGGCTCGGCTGGGCCGATCCCCTTCCCCTGGATGGGGTGGCCAACGCCTCGCGCCTGATTCCTTCCCTGCGCAAGCCCTCCTGGGACCCCAGCGGACGCTTCACCCTCCCCTGGCAATCAGGGATCACCGGCATCGCCTACAACATCGAAGCCACCGGCCGTCCCCTCACCTCCGTCGACGACCTGTTCGATCCCCAGCTCAAGGGGAAGGTGGGATTCCTCACGGAAATGCGCGACACCATGGGGATGCTGATGCTTGCCGACGGCAAGGACATCACACGCCCCACCTATGAGGCGGCTGCGCCCTCCTTTGCGCGGCTGGAGCAGGCGAAGAAGAACGGGCAGATCCGGGCCTTCACCGGCAACGACTACCAGGACGATCTGCTGGCGGGCAACTTCGCCGCCTGCGTGGCCTGGTCGGGGGATGTGGCCCAGTTGGCGCAGGAGCAGCCGAAGCTGCGGTTCCTGGTGCCGGCCACCGGCACCACCCTCTGGGCCGACGTGATGGTGATGCCGAAGGGTGCGCCGCACAGGCAGGAGGCCGCCGAGTGGATGAACTTCGTCTACGACCCCGTCAATGCGGCGCGAATCGCCGCGGCGGTGAGCTACACCAGCCCGGTGCAGGGTGTGCAGGAGTTGCTCGCCCGCGCACCCGCCACCGCCGCCCTGGCGCGGAACCCGCTGATGTTCCCGGATCGTGAAATGGACGCACGCCTGAAGGTGTTCGGTCCCCTCACAGCGGGAGAGGAGGCCCGTTTCGATGAGCGTTTCGCGTCGATCACCGAGGGTTGAGCTCCGGCTCTCCCGCCAGCGGCGCCGGGCCTGGCTCCCCTGGCTGCTGTTGGCGCCGGGGCTGATCTGGCTGCTGCTGTGGTTCGTGCTGCCGTTGGCGCAGCTGCTGCCTGTCTCCCTTTCCGACAACGCGGATCGCTTCCGCATGACCCTGGTGTTCAGCGGCCGGATCGCCAACTACACGGAGGTGATGGTCCAATACGCGCCGGTGCTGGCTCGGTCACTGGTCTACGCCGCTGCCTCCACCGCGCTGGCCATGCTGATCGCCTATCCCCTGGCCTGGGTGATCCGCTTCCGCGGCGGACGCTGGAAGGGCCTGCTGATCGCCCTGGTGGTGGTGCCGTTCTTCACCTCCTACCTGGTGCGCGCGATCGCCTGGACCACCCTGCTCGGCGACGACGGACCGGTGCTGAGCGCCCTGCGGGCCGTGGGACTGCCGCAGGGGACCAGGGTGCTGAACACGGCCGTCGCCGTGGTTGGGGGCCTCACCTACAACGCCCTGCCCTTCATGGTGCTGCCCATCGCCCTCAGCCTGGAGCGCATCCCCAGCGAACTCCTGGATGCGGCGCGGGATCTGCAGGGCGGTCCCTGGACCGTGTTCCGCAGGGTGGTGCTGCCCCTCAGTGCTCCAGGGCTGGCCGCGGGGATCGTGCTCAGCCTGATCCCGGCCGCCGGCGATGTGGTGAACCCCCAGTTCCTGGGGGGCCCGAACAACCGGATGATCGGCAATGTGATGCAGAGCCTGATGCTGGTGCAACGCCAGTTTCCGCGGGGAGCCGCTCTGGCCCTGGTGCTCATGGCGCTGATGACGGCCACCGTCGTGGTGCATGTGCGACGGCATGGCAGCAGCGATCTGACCCTCTCGTGAGGATGGGAAACGCCCTGCTGGTGGGAGTGGCGGCCCTGGCCTATGGGGTGCTGTTCGCCCCGACCGTGGTGATCGTTGTCTTCGCGTTCAACGCGCCCCTGGGGCGCTTCAACCTGATCTGGCAGGGCTTCACCCTGGAGAACTGGCTGCATCCGCTGCGGGATGCGGCCCTGAGCCAGGCCTTCGCCACCAGCCTGGGACTGGCCCTGACGGCCAGCGCCCTCGCCACGGTGCTGGGGGGCCTGATGGCCCTGGCCCTCACCCGCCACCGGCTGCGCGCGCGCCACTGGATCGAGACGCTGCTCGTGCTGCCCCTCACCAGCCCGGAGGTGGTGCTGGCCACCTCCCTGCTCACCCTG
>JBJTUJ010000205.1:0-4148 GCA_046080685.1 Cyanobium sp.
CCTTACCAAGGGAGTGCTCTACCACTGAGCTACAAGGGCATGTGGAAGGTGGGCCGGGTTGGATTTGAACCAACGTAGGCAGAGCCAGCGGATTTACAGTCCGCCCCCATTAACCACTCGGGCACCGACCCGAACCACACCTCGAAACCTTACCAGTCGACCCTCCCGCCCCCTGCCCCCACCCCATGCATCTGCTCGTCCTGCACGGACCGAATCTCAACCTCCTGGGACGACGGGAGCCCGGCCTCTACGGCGCCCGCACCCTGGCGGAGATCGACGCCGCCCTTGCGGAGAGGGCCCGGGGGCTGGGAGTGGGCCTGGAGAGCTTCCAGAGCAACCATGAGGGGGCGCTGGTGGACCGGATCCACCAGGCCGCCGATGGGGTGGACGGGATCCTGATCAACGCCGGCGCCTTCACCCACACCTCGGTGGCGCTGCGGGATGCCCTGCTGGCTGTGGCCCTGCCGTTCGTGGAGGTGCATCTGAGCAACGTTCATGCCCGTGAGCCCTTCCGCCACCACTCCTTCCTCGCCGACAAGGCCCTGGCCGTGATCTGCGGCTTCGGCCCCGCCAGCTACGACCTGGCGCTCGAGGGTCTGGTGGGCCATCTGTGGGCCGCGGCGGTATGAGTGGCGGCATGAGCGGATCCACGATCGAGCGGGGTGGGGCGGGATCGCCGCCGGCCCGGGTGAAGTGGCTGGCCGCCCCCAGCTCGCCGGCCTGGCTGGAGCAGGCCGTGGCCCATCCCGATCTGCTGCTGATCGATCACGCCCACTGCGAACGCAAGGCGGCCGGCGTGGCCCTGCAGCTGATGTTCCGCTACCCCTCCGACGGACAGCTGGCGGCCGCCCTCAGCCCGCTGGCGCGGGAGGAACTCGAGCACTTCGAGCGGGTGCAAGCCCTGCTGCAGCGCCGGGACATCGGGCTGCGCCCCCTGGCGGCCCCCCCCTACGGGACGGCCCTGGCGGGCCGGGTGCGGCGGGACGAACCGGCCCGCATGCTCGACAGGCTGCTGGTGGCGGGCCTGATCGAGGCCCGCAGCCACGAGCGGATGGGGCTTCTGGCGGCCCACAGCCCGGATCCGGAGCTGCGGGAGCTCTACGGCGATCTGCTGGCCAGCGAGGCCCGTCACTTCGGGCTCTACTGGGTGCTGTGCGAGCAGCGCTGGCCCCGTTCGCAGGTGGTGGCCCGGCTGGAGGAGCTGGCGGCGTTCGAGGTGGAGCAGCTGGCGGCGCTCCACCCGGAGCCCCGCATGCACAGCTGAGCCGTTCCCGCCCGGCGCAGCTCAGGCGGCGGTGAACAGGGCGTCGAGGCGGGGATAGCGCTCGGCGATGGGGTCGCCGGTGAAGCGGGCCACCCAGCCCTCGGGGTTGTCGAAGAAGCGCAGGGCACAGAACGACGGCTCCGGGCCCATGTCGAACCAGTGGCGCGTGCCGGCCGGCACGGAGATCCAGTCGCCGCTCTCGCACAGCACCTGCAGCACCTCGCCCTCGAGGTGGAGGCAGAACAGGCCCCTCCCCTCCACGAAGAAGCGCACCTCGTCCTCGCCGTGGGTGTGTTCGGCCAGGAACTTCTCCCGCAGGGCCAGCCGGTCGGGATGGTCGGCGGTGAGGCGGATCGCGTCGACGGTGGGGTAGCTGCCCTCGGCCTGCACCCGGCCGATCTCCTCGGCATAGGCGGCGAGGATCGCGGCCTGATCGGCACCGGCGGGCAGGGTGACCCGGGCGGGCCAGCGCTGGAACCGCAGCCCCCGACGCTCGAGTTCGGCGGCGATGCGCTCCGGATCGGTGGTTTGCAGCAGCGGCGCGCTGGCGCCGCCCTCCGGCGTGTCGGCCGGCGTGTCTGAGGGCGTGTCGGTGTGAACCAGCAGCAGGGTCATGGTGGGGGCCTACAGGAGGCAACGGCTGGGCTTCAACCTAGAAAGGGTCGCTCGCATCGCCGGCCATCGACCCGTTGTCCCAGGCACATCCCCCGGCCTCGCCGGGATTGACCCTGGTGGGCGTGGGGCCAGGAGATCCCGAGCTGCTCACCGTGGCCGCTGTGCGGGCGATCCGTGCGGCGGCCACGGTGGCCTATCCGGTGGCCCGCGAGGGGGGCGAGGGGATGGCGGCCGCCATCGCCGCCCCCTGGATCGCCCCGGAGCAGCACCGTCTGCCCCTGGTGTTCCCGATGGTCGACGAAGCCCAGCCCCGCCGGCAGGCCTGGCATGACGCGGCCGACCGGCTGGCGGCGGAGGTGGCGGCCGGCAGGCCCGTGGTTCTGTTGTGCGAGGGCGACGTGTCGCTGTTCGCCACGGCCAGCTACGTGCTGCTCGCCCTGCGGGCCCGCCATCCCGGCTGCGCGGTGCGTCTGATCCCGGGGATCCCGGCGGTGGCGGCCGCGGCGGCTGCCGGCGCCTGGCCGCTGGCCCTGCAGCGGGAAGGCCTGCTGATCCTGCCGACCCCGGAGGAGCCGGAAGCCCTCGAGGCCCTGCTGGAGCAGGCCGCGGCGGAGGGCTGGGTGCTGGCTCTGCTCAAGCTGGGCCGGCGCTGGCCCTGGGTGCGTCCCCTGCTCGAGCGCCGTGGGCTGCTGGCGGAGGCCCTGTTCGCCCGGCGGGTGGGATGGCCCGACCAGCAGGTGATGGCGGCGGCGTCGGTGGAGGCCGAAGCCGTTCCCTACTTCTCCCTTCTGCTGGTCCGGCAAGGGCTGGCCGCAGTGCTTCCATAACTGCGCCTCAGGTTTGCAGCTCCCGATGGGTGCGATCGACTGGTTCTCCCTGCTCCACCCGGTGCTGATGATCCTGTTCGTCTACCCGGTGGTGGGGGCCACGATCCGGTTGGGGATCCTGGTGCGGGAGCGGCGGCTCGAGATCACACCGCTGCCGCCCCGGGTGGGGATCGAGCATGTGGATCACGGCCGCTGGGTGACCACCGGCGCCGTGGTGGCCGTGCTGATCGCCATGCTCTGGTCGTTCGCCGAGCACTGGGGCGATCCCGCGGACCCGTTCCAGGGGGGCGCCGCGCGGCTGGCGCTGCTGCTGCTGGTGGCCGCCGGCTCCCTGGTCAGCTGTCTGCTGCTGTGGCGGGTGAAGGCGGCGGGCTTGCGGGCCGCCTTCTGCCTGCTCTGCTGGGCGGGCCTGCTGGCCCTCGGCAGCCAGCCCGAGGTGTGGCGCCTGGGCGACAACCCGCTCAGCGGTGCCTTCTGGAATTCCCACTACTGGAACGGCGTGCTGCTGTGCGGGCTGCTGCTGTTCGCGATGGCGGCCCGGCCCGAGATCCAGCGGATTCCACGGATGCGCAGGCTGCACGTGGCAGCGGCGGTGCTCACGGCGGTGCTGCTGGCGGTGGCGGCGATCACCGGCTCCCGCGACCTGCTGCAGATGTCGGTGGCCTCCTAGGACGCCACGGTCTCCCCGGCCCGCTGCAGCAGATCCAGGGCCTCAGCCGGGGTGGGGGCCCGCATCAGGTCGTGGCGCAGCCGGGCGGCACCCTCGAATCCCTGGCAGGTCCAGCCCATGTGCTTACGGGCGATCAGCAGCCCGTGGTCGCCCTTCGCCGCCACCAGAGCCCGCAGCTGCTCGGCCGCCAGGGCGATCCGCTCGGCCGCCGGCGGCTCGGGGGGAACAGGCCGGCCGCTGAGGGCCGCGTCGATCCGGCCCACCAGCCAGGGGTGTCCCATGGTGCCCTGTCCAACCATCACCCCCTCGGCCCCGGTCACCTCCAGGGCCCGCAGGGCGTCCTCGGGGGTGCGGATGTCGCCGTTGGCGATCACCGGGATGGAGAGGGCCTGCCGCACCCTGGCGATCGCCTCCCAGTCGGCCCGGCCGCTGAAGCCCTGCTCCCGGGTGCGCCCGTGCAGGGTGAGCAGCCGGGCGCCGGCGTCCTCAAGGGTGCGGGCAAAACCGATCGCATCGGCGGAGTCGTGGCACCAGCCCAGGCGCGTCTTCACCGTGACCGGCACCCGCACCGCGGCAGCCACCGCCGCCACGATGCGGGCCGCCAGGTCGGGCTCGCGCAGCAGGCCGCTGCCGCCGCCCTTGCGGGCGATCTTGCGCACCGGGCAGCCCATGTTGATGTCGATCAGGAAGGCCCCCTCGTCCTCGGCGCGGCGGGCCGCCTCCGCCATCGCCGCCGGACGGTGATCGAACAGCTGCACGCCGATCGGACCGG
>JBJTUJ010000206.1:0-6673 GCA_046080685.1 Cyanobium sp.
CCAGGCCGAGGCGCAGCAGATCCTCCAGATCGGGAGAGAGCCAGAGCGGGGTCATGCCCTCCATGATTGACGGGTGGTTGCCGGCCCGCCACAGGTTCCGGTACCGAGGGTGCGCCCACCCATCGCCGCGCGCATGGATCCCCAGCTGCTTCGCAACAGCCTGAAGTTGTTCGTGGCGGCCCTGCTCACCGCGGCCATCGCCGTGTGGAGCGAACGGGCGGCTTTTCTCTGGTACCCGCTGCTGGCGGTGGTGATCGTCGTCGACGACAACGATGACCTCACCGTGAAGGCCGCCATGGCCCGCATCCTGGGCACGGTGGCCGGCGGCCTCGTCACCTTCCTGGTTCACTCGGTCCTGGACGGCTGGCCGGGGGTGCTGGTGTCGCTGCTGCTGGTGGTGCCGGTACTGCGCCTGTTCGGATGGCAGGCGGGCCTGGGCACCGCCGGCACCCTGAGCGTGATGTTCCTGATGATCCGTGAGCACGCGGACCTGAACTGGTTCTACGTGTTTCACCGCGGCCTGGACACGGCTCTGGGCTGCGCCATCGCCCTCGTCGTGGGGCTGCTGTTCTGGCCCCGCAGCGGTTACGACGAGCTGCGCCAGGCCGACCTGGCCCTGCGGCAGCGGATCGGCGCGCAGCTGGAGCGGCTGCATCGGGGGCTGCAGGGGGACCCGCGGCCGCAACCGCTCGACCCGGCGCCACTGAGCAGCGCCCTGCAGCGCATGGAGCTGCTCGTGAGCCGGGAGCGGGGCGGGCCGCGCCACCAGCGGCTGCGGGCCAGCGGCTGGGAGCGGCGCCTGCGCCAGTGGCAGATCGTGGTCTTCCACTGGATCGCCTGGGAGCGGCTGCTGGCGAGCCTGCCCCCCCTCGGCCCGGGCGAGGCCCCGCTGCTGGCCGGCAGCGTCGATGGGCTGCGGGGGCAGCTGACGGGGGCGGGCCGGCCCACGCCGCCCAGGGATCCGATCGCCTGGCGGGATCTGGCGCGGCAGCGGGGTCTGCCGGTGCTGCCGCTGCTGGCCCTGGCGGAGGAGCTGCGGCCCCTGCACGCCAACCTGGGGTCCCTGGCGCGGAGCCTGCCGTGATCCTGCGGCGCGGCGAGCTCCGGATGGCCCTGACACCCGGGCTGGGCAACGCCTTCGCCAGTCTTTCCGGTCTGCCCTTCGGCTACTACGTGCCCCTGGCGGTGCTGGCCGTGGGGATGGGCAGCTACGGCGGCTCGCTGGCGCTCGGACGCCAGCGGATCCTGGGCAGCGTTCTGGGCGCTGGGCTGCTGGTGGTGGGGTACGAGGGGCTGACGGCTGTGCCGATGCCCCTGGCCCTGGCGCTCACCCTCGCCGCCCTGCGGCTGCTGGGCGGTGCCCTCGGCCTGCAGGTGGGTTACGAGGTGGGGGGCACCATCGTGGTGATGGGCTGGCTGGTCCATGGCGGCCAGCTGGCGGGCTGGATCGGACTGCGCCTCGGCTGGACCTGCTTCGGGGTGATGCTGGCGCTGCTGAGCCTGCGGCTGTTCTGGCCCAACCGCAGCCTGGTGCTGGCCTTCGCCGACATCGACGCCCTGCTGGCCGAGCTGCAGCGCCTCTACGGCGACCTGGCGGATCGGCTCGACCCGGCCACTTCTGCCGTGGCGGGAGCATCCCCGCCGGTTGACGTTGAGCGCTACCGCGCCCTGCGGGCCCGGCTCCTGGCCTTGCGCCGCCAGCGGCCGAGCCTGCAGGAGGAACTGGGCCACAACGCCGAGCGCCACCCGCTCTACCGGCTGATGGAGGGGTTCGACCGGGCGGCCTCCCGGCTGGTGAACGCCTCGGGCGCGCTGGTGCGCCGCCAGCCGCCGCTCGGCGATCCTTCCCTGGTGGCTCGCCTGAACCGGGCCGAGACCGACCTGCTCCGCTGCCTGGTGGAGCGGATGGGGCTCAGGCGCCAGCTGCTGAGAGAGGCCCCCGCTGCCTTGCCCCGACCACCGGCCGAACCGCTGCGCCTGCCTGAGAGCTGGACCGCCCTGGAGCAGGCCCTGCATGACCCGGCGATGGACGGGGCCTCGCTGGAGCGGCTGGAGCGCCTCGCCGCCCGTCTCGTGCTCTGCCGGCAGGCTGCGCAGGCGATCCGTGACGGCGAAGCCAGCTGGCGCCTGCTTCGGCTCCATCTCTGAGCGGACTGAGGCGCTTCCGGTGCCGATCCGCCCCGCCGTGCCTCTCCGCACCCGAGCTCTGGCCCTGCTGGTGGGGATCGGCGCAGCGGTGGGGAGCGCATCCGCCGACGCAGGCCCGGCCGCCCCGGCGGCGCCACGAACCGCAAGGCCCCCCACCGAACTGCTGGAGCGCAGCTAGCGCCGCCTTGATGCGGAACTGCGGGCCCTTGATCAGCTGCTGCCCGGAGAGCCGGAACCCCCCGAGCCCGTCAGGAGCGGCACGCCGGGGCTTGCCGCGAGCCTGATCCGCGCGAACCAGCCCGCCGCTGGTGCGATCCAGCCCGGGCAGGCCGCCGCCCCATCCCCGCCGCTGGCGCTGCCCACCGCCGCAGAGCTGCAGGCGGGCGGCATCGCCGGTCTGAGCCTGGAGCAGGCGGTGGCCATCGCCTTCGCCCAGAGCGCCACGCTGCAGGCCCAGCGCGAGCAGGTGGCGGCGGCGTTGGCCTCGCTCCAGGCGGCGATGGGCCGCTACTGGCCCACGATCAGCGCGGTGGCGGCCGGTCTCACCGGCGCCGAGCGCAGCACCCTGAGTTCGCTGGCGCGCAACGACACCCTCGGTCTGGGTCCCCAGTTCTCCGCTGAGGGCCTGCAGGGCGTCGGCGGGCGACCCACCGCGGGGGCCTTCTACGTGCCGAAGGGCGGCAGCGTGGTCACCACCACCAGCGGCAGCGGCTTCGAGGGCGGGTTGCAGCTCGGTTATGCCCTGCTCGACTTCGCCCGCACCCCCACGGTGCGCGCGGCCCGGGCCCACCTCGAGCAGCAGCGCAACCTCTACGCCCATCGGCTGCGCTCGCTGCAGCTGCAGGTGAGCGAGGCCTACTACCGGCTGCAGCAGAGCGAGCAGCTGGTGCGGGTCTACGACGCGAACCTGCGCAACGGCCTGGTGATCCTGCAGGAGAGCCTGGATCTGCGGCAGGCCGGCCTGGTGCCCCGGCTGGATGTGCTGCGGCGGCGCGCCATCGCGGCCACCGGGGAGGAGACCCTGATCCAGGCGATGGCCGATCGGGCGGTGGCGCGCCGCCAGCTGGCGGTGGTGTTGAACCTGCCGCCGTCGCTGACCCCGAGCGCGAGCGATCCGATCGAAGTGCAGCCCCGCTGGCCCCTGGATCTGGAGGCCAGCCTGCTGGCCGCCTATCGCGGCAATCCGGAGCTGGAGGCGCTGCTGGCCACGCGGGAAGCCCATGCCCGGCAGAAGCAGGCCACCGCCGCCGGCCTGCTGCCCAGGCTGTCGCTGTTCGCCGGTGCCGGCGGCAGCAGCGCCTTCACCCGTGTGGGGGATGTGGCGCTGGCGGGGGGCGGCTGCTGCGGGACCACGCTGCTTCCGCTCAGCAGCAGCAACGCCTGGGACTGGTCGGTGGGTCTGGGCCTCACCTGGCTGCTGTTCGACGGAGGCACCACCAGTGCCGAGGTGCGGGCGCTGGCGCGGCGCGAGGCGGCCACCGCGCAGGAGTACGCCGCCAGCCGCAACGACATCCGCCTGCGGCTGGAGCAGGCTTTCTTCCAGCACGAAGCCAGCCTGGCCAAGCTCAGTTCCGCCCGCCGCGGGGTGGCCGGCCGCAGCCCTGCAGGCCTTCCGCGACGTGCGCTTGCGCTACCTCACGGGCCTGTCGAGCGAGGTGGAGGTGTCGCTCACCCAGGACCGGCTGATCAACAGCCTGGTGCAGCGGCTCAACGCCACGGTGGAGGTCAACGTCACCTACGCCCGGCTGTTGCGGGAGCTGCTGCCGATGCCGCGCGATCCGGGCCAGCCGATCCCGCCCCGGCCCCAGCTCGGCGGCGCCGTTCCCTGATGGGTCGGGCCCTCAGGGGTTGGGCCGCGACGACCACCAGCGCTCGATCCGATAGAGCCAGACCACCAGCAGCACCACCAGCCAGAACCACAGTTCGGGCGGGTTGGCGTTGAACAGGATCAGCAGCAGCACCACCTCGCTCAGCAGCCAGGGCAGCTCCTGGCGCAGCAGGGGGTTGGCGATCCGGAACCGGGGGCGAGGCATCGGGAGGTCAGGGCAGGCTGCCGGGCTGGCGCAGCGAGGGCAGGTTCCAGCGCCGGTCGATCCGGGGGGTGCGGTAGCCGCCGGTGAGCGAGCGCAGGCCGGGGATCACGTAGGTGATCGGCGGCCGCCATTCCACGTAGGCATGGGCGGTGATCGTGAGGCCGTCGCGGATCGGGAACACGCCGCTGCCACCGGAGAGCGTCCAGCGGTAGCCATCGGCGCTGGCGGGATCGCGGCCGAGTTCGATCTCCGCGCGCATCACCGGACCCCTGCTCACGAGTTCGCGGGCCAGCTGGGGGTTGCCGATGGTGGTCGAGATGTCGTCCTCGGTGGCGGGAAGCGCGAGCACCTGGCGCACCCGGCCCACGATGCCGCCGTAGCGGCCGCGCTGGTTCCACAGCGGCACCACCTCCACCGGCAGCCCGTCGGGCAGGCGACGGGCGTCGGCGGGGGCGAAGTAGGCCACCGCCTTGAGGGGCCGCTCCCCGGCACGGGGACGGTCGGACCGGCCGATCGTGCCGAGCCGCTGGCCGGTGCCCACCGTCTGGCCGGGAATCACCTGCAGATCGAGCACGGTGCCGTCGCGTTCGGCGGTCACGGTGCCGTCGTAGGCGATGCGGGCTTCGGTGACGCGGATCTCGCGGTTCAGATCGTCGATCCGGTAGCGACGCTGCAGGGCCTGGGTCTCGATCGCGAGCTTCACCTGCTCGAAGTCGGTGAGCACCTTCTTCTCGTCGATGCGGATGGCGTCGAGATTCACGCTGGTGTTCGTGAGCCCCTGCTCGGCGGTCACCACCTCAGCCGAGAGCGGAGCCACCACCTCGCGGCGGGTCAGCCACTCGAGGCTGCGCAGTTTCTCGGTGTAGGTGCGCTGCAGCTCGGTGTAGTGGCGACGGTCGCTGGCGAACTTGGCGAGGGTGGTGTCAACGGCGCGCCGCTCGGTGGCGAGGCGCTGGTCATCGCGTTGATCGAGCCGCTGGTTGTCGCGCTGCAGCTGGCGCAGGTTGCCCCGCTGCTGCTGCAGCTGGCGCTCGAGCACCGGCAGATGGAGCCGCATCAGCACCTGGCCGCGGCGGACGCGCTCTCACCGCCACCAGCAGCTCCCGCACCTGGCCACCGGTGCGGGCATTGAGGATGCCGGCGTTGTCGGGGTAGATGAGCACCCCCGTGCCCTGCACCTCGGTGGGCACGGGCCAGAACAGGCCCCAGAGCGCCAGCACGCCACCCACGGCGGCCAGGCTCACGCCCACCTGAGCGTGATCGCTCAATCCCCGGCGCGGCGGCGCGGCGGTGGGCGTGGCCTCCGTCATGGCGACCAGCTTGAAGGACACCGCCGCTCCTGTCAGCTTCCGGCCTGCTCGGCGGCCATCCATGCGGCCAGGTCCACGGCCCTAAGCGGCACCCGCGAGAAGGCGGCGCTGAAGCCGGTGAACGCCCACAGCCCCGGCGCCCCGGCGATGGGCCCCACCAGCGGCTCGCCGCCGACGCAGAAGGCCACGGGCACCTGCCGGTACGTGCCCTTCAGTGCGGCCAGGGCCGGATCGAGCTGGCCAAGGCCGGCGCGCAGGCGCTCCTCCATCGCCCCCGGATCCGGCGGCGGTCCGGAGGCCGGGCCGGGCCGCACCAGGGTGACCTGGCCCACCACCAGCCCCTCGTCGCGGGGAGCGAGACCGGCGTCGACGATCCAGGCTTCCTGCTGCAGGGCAAGGGCGCGGCCTTCCAGCACCGGCCGCTGCCAGTGGAAGGGCTGCACCACCCGGCCGCGCGCGGCCTGAGCAGGCCACGGGCCCGGGGGAACCTGGGGGAGGGTGAGCACCCCGGCCCAGCTCACCCGCAGCCGCTCCGGCAGGGCGGGCCCGAGGGCATGGGAGCCGGCGCCGGCGGCCAGCACCACCCGGTCCACCTCATGGGTCGCTGGGCCGCTCTCGCGATCGACACCGAGCCGCCAGCCCCGCCCCCGCGGCTCCAGGGAGCGCACCACAGCGCTCTCTCGCCGCACCCCAGCGGTCACCAGCGCCGCCGGCAGGGCCCCCAGAAGGGCGGCCGGATCGACCCGCCCGAAGCCCAGCAGCCGCGACGGCCAGGCCTGCAGCCCGGCCGGCAGCCGATCCAGCCAGGGATCGCCGTGGCGCAGCAGGGTGGCAGGCCGCAGCCCGAGCGGGCCGTGGACCGCTTCCAGATCCAGCCAGGCCTGCCAGCTGGCGGGGCCGGCGAGGGCGCCGTAGCTGAGGGCCGTGGCGGTGCCGAGTTCCGCAGGCTCCCGTTGCTCGGCCGCTGCCGGCGGCGCCAGCAGGCTGACGGCAAAGCCGCGATGGGCGAGGGCCAGGGCCGCCAGGGATCCGGCCAGCCCACCCCCGACCACCGCCACCGGGGGCAGGACGGCCGAGGTCACTCAGATCAGCAGGCGGAAGGAGCTGATCGTGGCCTCGAACAGCTCCTTCACCTTGGGCCAGCGGGCTTCGTTGGTGCTGGCGGCCAGGGTGTAGAGGCGG
>JBJTUJ010000207.1:0-2709 GCA_046080685.1 Cyanobium sp.
GTGATCAACCGCAACAACCGCCTGGCGCGGTTGCAGGAGATCCTGGCGCCCGAGATCATCGTCCGCAACGAGAAGCGGATGCTGCAGGAGGCCGTCGATGCCCTGATCGACAACGGTCGCCGCGGTCGCACCGTGGTGGGCGCCAACAACCGGGCGCTGAAGTCGCTCAGCGACATCATTGAGGGCAAGCAGGGCCGCTTCCGTCAGAACCTGCTCGGCAAGCGGGTGGACTACTCCGGACGTTCCGTGATCGTGGTGGGTCCGAAACTGAAGATGCATCAGTGCGGTCTGCCCAAGGAGATGGCGATCGAGCTGTTCCAGCCGTTCGTGATCCATCGCCTGATCCGCCAGAACATCGTCAACAACATCAAGGCGGCCAAGAAGTTGATCCAGCGCGCCGACGACGAGGTGATGCAGGTGCTGCAGGAGGTGATCGAAGGTCACCCGATCATGCTCAACCGGGCGCCCACCCTGCACCGGCTGGGGATCCAGGCGTTCGAGCCCAAGCTGGTGGATGGCCGCGCCATCCAGCTGCACCCGCTCGTCTGCCCGGCCTTCAACGCCGACTTCGACGGCGACCAGATGGCCGTGCACGTACCGCTGGCGATCGAGGCGCAGACGGAAGCGCGCATGTTGATGCTCGCCAGCAACAACATCCTCTCGCCGGCCACCGGCGAGCCGATCATCACCCCGTCTCAAGACATGGTGCTGGGCGCCTATTATCTCACTGCAGTGGATCGCGATAAAGCGATGCCCGAGTTCGGCGATCGCTCCCGCACCTTCGCCGGCCTCGACGACGTGATCTCCGCCTTCGAGGAGAAGCATCTCACCCTGCACGACTGGGTGTGGGTGCGCTTCGGCGGCGAGGTCGAAAGCGACGACGAAGATCGCGCCCCCCAGAAGGAGGAAACCCTCGGCGACGGCACCCGCATCGAGCAGTGGAAGTACCGCCGCGACCGCTTCGACGAGGACGGTGCTCTGATCAGCCGCTATCTGCTCACCACCGTGGGCCGCGTCGTGATCAACCACACGATCATCGACGCCGTCGCCGCCTCCTGATGGCCGCCGGCTGAGTGCCGGCTCCCCTCTCCGCCTTTCCCCCCACCGCCTTCTCGATCGCGCGCGCCATGACCGCCACCCCCGCCAAGAAGTCCAGCAAGAAGAGCAGCAAGGCCGTCGAACCTCCCGTCGTCGCCGAGTCGATCAACGGCAGCAGCGCCCTCAGCAAGCAGGCGCCCCCGTTCCGTAACCGGGTGATCGACAAGAAGGCCCTGCGTAATCTGGTGTCCTGGGCCTACAAGCACCACGGCACCGCCGCCACCGCCGCGATGGCCGATGAGCTGAAGGATCTCGGCTTTCACTACGCCACCCAGGCCGCCGTCTCGATCTCCGTCGACGATCTGCGCATCCCCGGCGACAAGGCCGCCCTGCTGCAGGAGGCCGAGGAGCAGATCACCGAAACCGAGGAGCGCTACCGCCTCGGTGAGATCACCGAGGTGGAGCGCCACACCAAGGTGATCGACACCTGGACCGAAACCAACGAACGTCTGGTGGCGGCCGTGCGCCGCAACTTCAGCGACAACGATCCGCTGAATTCGGTGTGGATGATGGCCAACTCCGGCGCCCGGGGCAACATGTCCCAGGTGCGCCAGTTGGTGGGCATGCGCGGCCTGATGGCCAACCCCCAGGGCGAGATCATCGACCTGCCGATCCGCACCAACTTCCGCGAGGGGCTCACGGTCACCGAGTACGTGATCTCCTCCTACGGCGCCCGCAAGGGCCTGGTGGACACCGCCCTGCGCACCGCCGACTCGGGCTACCTCACTCGCCGTCTGGTCGACGTCGCCCAGGACGTGATCGTGCGTGAGGAGGAC
The DNA here is from genome assembly GCA_046080685.1 of Cyanobium sp. Classification (GTDB taxonomy): domain Bacteria; phylum Cyanobacteriota; class Cyanobacteriia; order PCC-6307; family Cyanobiaceae; genus Cyanobium. The sequence continues at coordinate 1,875 of JBJTUJ010000207.1, forward strand.
TGCGGCACCACCCGTTCGATCCCGATCGAGGCCGAGGACAAGGGTGGCTTCGGCAGCAAGCTGGTGGGCCGCCTGGCAGCCGAGCGGGTGGAAGCCGCCGATGGCCGGGTGTTGGTGGAGCGCGACGGCCAGATTGATGCTCCCCTCACGCGGGAGATCGAAGCCGCGGGCATCACGATTATAAAGGTGCGCTCGCCGCTCACCTGCGAGGCCTCCCGCTCGGTCTGCCGCAAGTGCTACGGCTGGGCCCTGGCCCACAACGAACTGGTCGACCTCGGCGAAGCGGTGGGGATCATCGCCGCCCAGTCGATCGGTGAGCCCGGCACCCAGCTCACCATGCGCACCTTCCACACCGGCGGTGTGTCCACCGCCGAAACCGGCGTGGTTCGCTCGCTGGTGGAAGGCGTTGTGGAGTTCGGACCCAAGGCCCGGGTGCGTCCGCACCGCACGCCGCACGGGGTGGAGGCGCTGCTCGCCGAAACCGACTTCGCCCTCGAGCTCAAGCCTTCCGGCAAGGGCAAGGTGCAGAAGCTGAGCATCACCTCCGGTTCGATCCTGTTCGTCAACGACGGCGGATCGGTGCCGGCCGACACCATGGTCGCCCAGATCTCCTCCGGCGCCCAGGTCAAGAAGAGCGTGGAGAAGGCCACCAAAGACGTGATCTGCGACCTGGCCGGTCAGGTGCGCTTCGAGGACGTGATCCAGCCCAAGGAGGTCACCGACCGCCAGGGCAACATCACCCACAAGGCCCAGCGTCTCGGGCGAATGTGGGTGTTCAGCGGCGACGTCTACAATCTGCCGCCCAACGCCCAGCCCGTGGTCGACGGCAACAAGG
>JBJTUJ010000208.1:0-8265 GCA_046080685.1 Cyanobium sp.
CCGCGGCTGCGGGCCGCCCTGGAGCGGCTCAATCCCGGCCAGCCACCGGAGGCGATCAGCGCCGCCATCGAGGAGCTGAGCCGCAACCGCTCGGCCATGGGCCTGGTGGCGGCGAACCAGGAGGTCTACCGCCTGCTCAAAGACGGCGTGCTGGTGTCGGTGCCCGACCGGGAACGGGGCGGCCAGAGCAAGGTGCGGCTGCGGGTGATCGACTGGGACCGGCAGGCGGAGAACGACTGGCTGGCCGTCAACCAGTTCAACGTCAAGGGCGATCTCTACAACTGCATTCCCGATCTGGTGGGCTTCGTCAATGGTCTGCCTTTGGTGGTGTTCGAGTTCAAGAAGCCCGGCGTCTCCGCCCGCGTCGCCCTCGATGACAACCTCACCCATTACAAATCCGCCATCCCCCAGTTGTTCTGGAGCAATGCCTTCCTGATCGCCTCCAATGGCACCGACAGCCGCATCGGTTCGCTCAGCGCCGACTGGGAGCGGTTCTTTGAATGGAAGCGCATCGAAAGCGAGAACGAACCCCGGCGCGTGTCGCTGGAGGTGTTGCTGCGTGGCAACTGTCAGCCCAAGCGGTTTCTGGATTACGTGGAAAACTTCGCCCTGTTCACTGGCAGCAAGGCCGGGCTGGTGAGGATCATCGCCCAGAACCACCAGGTGATCGGCGTCAACAACGCCATCGCCGCCACCCTGGAGGCCCGCCGCCGGGGCCACGGCCGGGCGGGCGTGTTCTGGCAGACCCAGGGCAGCGGCAAGAGCTACTCGATGGCCTTCTACAGCCAGAAGATCCAGCGCAAGCTGCCCGGCGACTGGACCTTTGTGATCGTCACCGACCGCACCGAACTCGATGAGCAGATCGCGGATACCTTCAAGGCTGCCGGGGTGGTGTCCGAGGCGGAAGGCGATCAGTGCCATGCCGGCAGCGGTGCCCAGCTGGCCCAGCTGCTGCGCGGCAACCATCGCTATGTGTTCACCCTGATTCAGAAGTTCCGCAGTCCCGAGCTGCTGTGTGATCGCAGCGATGTGGTGGTGATCACCGATGAGGCGCACCGCAGCCAGTACGACACCCTGGCCCTGAACATGCGCACGGCCCTGCCCAAAGCCCTGTTCACCGCCTTCACCGGCACGCCGCTGATCGATGGCGAGGAGGAGAAGAAACTCGAGTGCGAACTCGGCCGCCAGTACCACATCATCACCAGAGACGACCGCCTCGACACGATCGCCCGCGACATCGTGCGCCATTTCCTCGGTCGGGGCTTCATGGGCAAGGCGATTGCGATCTCGATCGACAAGGCCACCACCCTGCGCATGTCCATCAAGGTGCAGCACTATTGGCAGCGGAAACCGAACGGGTGCGTGCCCTGGTGGAGCAGCTGCCGCCGGATCCCAGCGAGGAAGGAGAGGAGCTGCGCCAGCGGCTGCACATCCTCACCAGCACCGACATGGCGGTGATCGTGTCGGCCGCCCAGAACGAAATCGCCGACATGGCGGCCCTGGGCCTCGACATCGAACCGCACCGCCGTTTGCTCAACACGTCTGAGCCGCCGCTGGATCAGCGCTTCAAGGATCCCTCCGATCCGTTGCGGCTGGTGTTCGTATGCGCCATGTGGCTCATCGGCTTCGATGCACCGAGCTGCTCGACGCTCTATCTCGACAAGCCGATGCGCAACCACACCCTGATGCAGACGATCGCCAGGGCCAACCGCGTCTTCCCCGGCAAGCACAGCGGCCTGATCGTCGACTACGCCAATGTGTTCGCCTCGTTGGAGAAGGCGCTGGCCCTCTATGGCGGCCGCGGCGGTGGCGGCTCCAAACCCACCCAGGACAAGTCCGTGCTGGTGGGTCAGCTGCGGCAGGTGCTATCAGACGCCCTTGGCTTCTGCGCGGAGCACGGGGTGGACATTGCCGCCATGACGGCGCTGCCCGCAGGAAGCAAGAGCCGCCTGCAGGCCATCGGCGATGCCGTCGAGGCCCTGATTGCACCGGAGGATCGGCGTAAGCGCTTCCAGGAGCAGCAGCGGTTGGTGCAGCTTCTACAGGCCGCGATCAAGCCCGATCCCGCCGCCCAGGAGTTCGCAGGTTCCGTCGGCGCGCTCAACACGATTGCCGCATCCATTCGCGAGAAACTCAACCCCAACCCGCCTGACATCAGCGCCGTGATGGGCCAGATCGGCCAGGTGCTCGATCAGTCGATCACCGGCATCGCCATCCGCGACCAGGGTCCTCCCAGCATCGATCTCTCTCAAATCAACTTCCAGTCCCTGGCCGACAAGTTCAAGCAGAAGAAGAACAAGAAGACCGAGCTGGAGGAGCTGAAGGCCCTGATTGCCGCCCACCTCGCCCGGATGGTGCAGCTCAACCCCACCCGTGCCGATTTCCGCGAAAAGTTTGAAGCCCTGATCGCCAGCTACAACGCCGGCAGCCGCAGCGTCGAGGACGTCTACAAGCAGCTGCTGCACCTGAGCCTGCAGCTCAGCCAGGAGCAACAACGCCACATCCGTGAGAAGCTCAGCGAGGAGGAATTGGCGATGTTCGACATCCTGCTCCAGTCCGCACCCGATCTTTCGGACAGCGAACGAGCCAAAGTCAAGCAGTCGGCCCGGGAGCTGGTGGAGAAGATCAAGCAGCTGCTGGTGCTCAACTGGCAGCAGAAGTTCGATGCCAGGGCCAAGCTCAAGCTGCTGATCGAAGAAGCTCTCGACATCGGCCTGCGGCGCGCCTACACCCCTGATCTCTACCAGCAGAAGTGTGAGGCCGTGTTCGCCCACATCGAACAGGCCTACCCCGAGCGCGACCGCAGCATCTACGCGGTGCATGGATGAGGTCAGCAAAAGGGAGGCTCTTGCGTCGGTCCTGCCCGATGAATTGGATCGAGGCGGCAGCCGAAGAGGCACGCCGACTCCTTCCGGCCTGACCGCTGCGACCTGCGGAGCAGGCCGTGAGGGCGGGGCGTTACTTGCGGGTGGAAGTCACAGCACGGATCGACGCGGAGGCAGGAGGGGCTTGAGCACGGCCAGGAAAGGGCGAGCACCGGAAGACCACTGCCCCAACCGCCTCGTCCCGGGCGAGGGCTGACGCAAGCCGCGCCCTGGGGGCGCGGCCCTGGCCCGTCCGCAGCGGCGGGGCGTTGGAGGCGGTGTTCCTCGCCTTCTCACCATGGCCTCCTCCACCCTCTGCTGCCCGATCCGCCAGGTGGTCGTGCACGTTTATCCGGGCACCCGCCACATCGGCACGGTGTCGGGTCCTCTGAGGCCGGGCCTGGCCGGGGCCCACCCTGGGGCTCCGGCTTTATCCCGACGGTCAGCCAGCTTCCGGCAAGAAGGCGGCACTACACCTGACTGACCTCACTCAGTGATGGCTGAAATCGCGGCTCAGCGCATCAAACACCAGGGCAGCATCCATGAGGTGATCGAGTTCTCTGCTTACGATATTTCCGCGATACAGGACGACAGTTCGATCACCCGCGGTGCCGGTCTTGCGCGTCTGCAGTGCCTCCATGACTGCGCCTGGGCAGGGGCTGAAGGTCGTGCGGGCTTTACCCTGAATCAGGCTCAACGCACCTTGCCGGTTGCCACGATGACGGTCGACATGGAGGCTGTTTTCCCAGAGCTCCTGGTGGGTCGCACCTCAACCAGTAGCGGCCTCACACCCCTTTGTCACTGAACAACCTGCTGAGATAGAACATCTAGTCACGATGCAGTGTGGGGGTCGCGCCAATCAGGTTGAATGCTCCTGAGGGGTCTGCTGAATACGGTGGCCTTGCGCAGGGCACCTGGCCAGGCCTGCTCGCCTCACCGCCCAACAGATTGCGCTGTCCATTTCCAAACGACGAGCCGGTGGCCGGCAGGAGTTTGTTGCCGCTGCGGCGTGCATTTCGGTGAGCAGTGCCCACCGTATTGATGCCGGCCGCCTCAAACTCAATGCCGCCCAAGCCCGTGGCCGGCGGCGCCCAGACCCCTTGGCCGAGGTGTGGGAGCAGCTGCAACTGCCTCTGCTGGGACGCCATCCGGCCCTGACGCCCACCACGCCTCTGGAACACCTGCAGGAGAAAAGCCAGATCAGGAGATGATGAAGAATGGTCACAGGATGGATTTCAATAGTTCGACGACTAGGCTCTAAGCACCTCAAGACTTATGTTTTGCAGACATGAGCAACGAGCCCATTTTCTCGCCACTTCTGCATTTTGACAACGGTCTTCCTTCGTAAAGTCTCCAGAAAGTTCGTGACAACCTCTCTGCTATCGTGCTCGACCGTGAGCATCTTTGGCTTGGTGGCGATGAAGGGACTGCGATCCACCGAATGACTCGTGATGCCACGGGCAACTTTTCTGGCCACACGAGTTTCGAGTTGAAGGATATCCTTGGTCTTCCGGGCAAAGTGGAGAAAGAAATCGATATTGAAGGATTGGATGTTGATGGCGGCTACTTGTGGCTGATCGGATCGCACAGCGCAAAAAGGAAAAAGCCAGACACCGGCAAGGATCTGGAGGATAACCTCAAACGGCTTCGCAAGATAGAACTCGAGGGGAACCGATTGACACTCGCCAGGGTGCCGCTTGGGACAGCAGCCACTCCCGTGAGATCGCACGGAGGCCTATCTGCGGCACGACTTGTCGGAGACACCAAGTCAAACCTTCTCACAGATGCCTTAATGAGCGATTCTCATCTCGGTCGGTTTGTTCCCCGCGTGAAGACCGAAGGAGGCGTAGAGGGCATCCCGAGCAAGGACAACGGCTTAGACGTCGAAGGTCTGGCTGTGATGGGTGACCGGGTGTTTCTTGGCCTGCGAGGTCCTGTCCTTCGAGGGTGGGCCACCATCATCGAGTTGAAGGTCAAGGAGGATGACAAGGGAGTGCTTACGCTGGAGACCCTCGCATCTTCAGGCAAGCCTTATCTTAAGCATCTGTTGCAGCTTGATGGACTCAGCGTTCGGGAATTAGCGTTTGATGGAAATGACCTGCTGGTTCTTAGTGGACCCTCGATGGATCTCGATGGGCCGGTCTTCATCTATCGATGGAAGAACGCGCTACTTCAGCAGGCAGACTCGATGACGTGGAAGCATGAGCTCACGAAACTCGTAACGGTACCCTTCGGTCTGTCGAAGGATCATGCTGAAGGGTTGTCGATTGTCACCGCAGATCCGCTCTCAGTGATGGTGTGCTATGACTCGCCTGCCACGAGTAGGATCAGCGGCCATAGTGTAAAAGTAGACGTTTTTGCTGTTTCCAGCCTGCCATAAACAAGTACCCCTGCTTACGAATTCAACATCGTCCTGGCTTTGCTCTTTTGGATGTGGAGGTCACCATCCCCCTCTGCTTGGTAAGTTGACGCCTCCCCATCTCGGCCGATGACGCGCTCACCGCCGATGCCCGACTGGCGCGCTCCCGGGCTGCGCCGCCCGTTATCGCTGTTCATCCATGCATGGGCTGGGGCAGCTCTCCCTTCACCTCGAAGTGCTGCCGCTGAAAATGGTGCACGGAATTGTCATCCAGGCAGCGGAAGGACACCTCATGCCCGCTTGCCTCCACCTGAACCTCAACCTGATCAAAGGGCGTGCTGGTGAACACGCAGCAGCTGATGGCTCCCACCTGAACAACATTCTCAGCGCTGCGGGCCGAGTGGTATTCGAAGGCTTCAATCCCCGCTTCACGCATCGCAACCCCGATCCCCTGGCAGAAGCGGCTATCCACCGGATCCCGCAACCTCGCCTGCACGCTCTTGCCTCCCTGATCCTGCAATCTCAGGCCCCTGGGGGTGCGGATCTCCACGTGAAAGAGAGCCTTGCGCATCGCGGAGCTGCGGGGAAAGGGGCGCCCCGGACCGCTCTGAAACACCAGCTCGTAAAACGCCCCCTCCAGCAGACAACCCAATCGGCTGCGTGATCCGTAGAACAAGCCCCGTTCCCAGCGCGTGGCAAAGCGGGAGCCGTGCGGCTTGCGATAACGGAAGGGTGTCAGCAGCAGGCGATGCCGCATGGGACACTCCTCGGAGCCTGGAAGTTCCGGCTTGCTGGTCTCAAGAAAGTCTTCCAGCCAGGCCTGCTCATCCAGGCTGTCGGTGGTGCGGCGCGTGGCCTGGGCGCCCTGTTGCTCCACCAGTCGCAGCACCACCCCCTCCAGACGGGTGAAGGCCGCAAGATCCACGCTGGCGCCCGCGCTCACGGCCGCCCGCGCATGGCATCGAGGTAGTGAACCAGCTCCACCAGTTGCTCAGGATCCTGCAGTTGCTCCCGCGGCAGACCGCCCGTATGGCGGTTGCCTGTGTTGATCCAGTGCCGCATCAGCTCGGTGTCGTCGCCCACGAGGGCCGACAGGCTGCGGTGCAGGCGCAGCACCAGCGCGATCATCCGCTGGGTGTGCCGATCAATGCGGCTCTGGGCCCGTGCCTGCTCAAAGAAAGTGCGGCTTTTGCCAATCGCCTGGGCCGATTCCTGGGCCGAGAGTCCCAATTCCTCCCCCGCGCGCTGCAGGGCCTTGCGCAGCACCAGGCTCTCGTTCAGCCCGCTGGCGGCGGCATTCGTGCGCTCCTGAACAGCCACGCCCTTCACGCCGTGTCTCACCATCATGCCTCAGAAGTGGCGGCAAGGCCAGCTCTGCCTCGAATGAGGCGTGTGCCTTTCATCGTGGCGTGGGCGCTCCGCGTCTGCTGAGTCACCGCACAAGCCCCTCCGCCACAGGCGATGGGACACCCGGGGGCACTGGTGTCCATGAGCGCTGCGGCTGGCCCCCATCCCGGGCCGCGCTGGCGCCTGCGGTCCTGCGCCTGCCACCGATGGCTGCTGTTGTTTCCACCCCTGCCTCCACCGCCGAGGAGAAGGTTGTCGCCTCCCTGATCGCGCTGATGGAGGCCGGCACCGCTCCCTGGCGGCGAGAGTGGGATGGGGCCGGGGGCGGTCACCACGTGAATCTGATCTCCGGTCGCCGCTACCGCGGGGCCAATCCGGTGCTGCTCACCCTGGGCCTATGCCTGCGGGGTTCCGCGCTCCCCTACTGGTGCGGCTTTGCCGAGGCCAAACGGCTGGGGATCTTTCCCCGCAAGGGCAGCAAGGCGGTGCATGTGCTGCGGCCCCAAGTGCACCAGCGGGGTGAGGCCGGCCTGGTGGAGGCCGCCATGGCGGAGGGTCCGGATGATGGCGCTGCGGTGAAGGGGGAAGGGCGCCGCTGGGTGAGCTACCGGCCGATGGCGCTCTTCAATGCCGCCGATCTGGAGGGCCCGGCCCTGGCCGGTCTGATCCAGGCCCGTCGCCAGGCCGCGGGGATCCGCCGGCGGCCTGAACCCGAACGGCTGGCTGCTGCCGAGGCGGTGCTCAGCGCCTGGCCGGTGCCGGTGAGCCATGGGGGAGATCAGGCCTGCTATGTGCCGTCGCTCGATCGCATTCAGCTGCCCGATCGCTCCTCCTTTCACTCGGCCTCGGCGCTCTACGCCACCTGGGCCCACGAGGCCATCCACTCCACCGGCCATGCCACCCGGCTCGATCGGGATCTCACCGGCGCCATGGGCAGCCCGGCCTATGCGCGGGAGGAGCTGGTGGCCGAGCTTGGCGCGGTGCTGCTCGGCGATCGTCTCGAGATCGGCAGTGATGTGCGCCACCACGCCGCCTACCTGTGCCACTGGATTGAACTGCTGCGGGAATCGCCGCGGCTGCTGTTCCAGGTGCTGGGTGAGGCCCGGCGGGCGGCGGATCTGATCAACCCGGAGGAGGAGACGGCGGGGTAGGTCAGGGCGAAGCTGGCCCGATGCCCCAGCCCGATCTCCTGCCCCCCTGGCGCCCCCTGCTGCGCGCTGCCCGTCAGCGGGAGGGACGTTCGCCTGCTGCCCGCTGGCTGCAGCTGGCCACGGTGGCTGCCGATGGCACGCCCCGGGTGCGCACCCTGGTGTTCCGGGGCTGGGCCGAGGCGGCCGTGCTCGATCTGCTCACCGACGGCCGCAGCGCCAAGCTGGCCGAACTGGAGCAGCAACCGGCAGTGGAACTCTGCTGGCTGCTGCCCCGGGCCCGCAGCCAGTTCCGTCTGCGCGGCCGGCTCGAGCCGCTGGCGCCGGAGGTGGGGGAGGCGGAACGCGAACGGCATTGGCTGGGGCTCACCCCCGGCGGTCGTTCTCTATGGGGGTGGCCGGAACCTGGCGCACCCCTTGAGGCCACTGCCCCGTTCCCCAAGGAGCTGGCTGAAAACACACCGATCCCGGAGCACTTCGTGCTGCTGCGCATTGCTCTTTCGCAGGTGGAGGTGCTGGAACTCACGGGCCATCCCCATCGGCGGCG
>JBJTUJ010000209.1:0-3437 GCA_046080685.1 Cyanobium sp.
CTGGTGTGCGTCACCGGGGTGAGCGGCAGCGGCAAGAGCACGCTGGTGAACGAGCTGCTGCACCCGGCCCTGGAGCACCGCCTCGGCCTGAAGGTTCCCTTCCCCGCCGGGCTCGGCGAGCTCCGGGGCATCCAGGCGATCGACAAGGTGATCGTGATCGACCAGAGCCCGATCGGCCGCACCCCGCGCTCGAACCCGGCCACCTACACGGGGGCCTTCGATCCGATCCGCCAGGTGTTCGCCGCCACGGTGGAGGCCAAGGCTCGCGGTTACCAGGTGGGCCAGTTCAGCTTCAACGTGAAGGGGGGCCGCTGCGAGGCCTGCAGCGGGCAGGGTGTGAACGTGATCGAGATGAACTTCCTGCCCGACGTGTACGTGCAGTGCGATGTCTGCAAGGGGGCTCGCTACAACCGGGAGACGCTGCAGGTCACCTACCGCGGTCACACGATCGCCGACGTGCTGGAGATGACGGTGGAGCAGGCCGCCGAGGAGTTCTCGGCCATTCCCCAGGCCGCCGATCGTCTGCGCACCCTGGTGGACGTGGGCCTCGGCTACATCAAGCTCGGCCAGCCGGCTCCCACCCTCTCCGGCGGTGAGGCCCAGCGGGTGAAGCTGGCCACCGAACGCTCCAAGCGGGCCACTGGCAAAACCCTCTATCTCATCGACGAACCCACCACCGGCCTGAGCTTTTACGACGTGCACAAACTGATGGACGTGATGCAGCGGCTGGTGGACAAGGGCAACTCGATCCTGGTGATCGAGCACAACCTCGATGTGATCCGCTGCGCCGACTGGCTGATCGATCTCGGTCCCGAGGGTGGCGACAAGGGTGGTGAGATCGTGGTGTGCGGCACGCCTGAAGAGGTGGCCGAGCATCCCACCAGTCACACGGGTCGATATCTGAGGCAGGTTCTGGAGCAGCATCCACCTGAGGTGGTGGCAGCCTGAGAAGCCCCGAGAGGGGGATGACACAGGAGGTGGCCCTTGCCACACTGAAAGTAGAGCGTTGTTTTGGTATGAGCCGTAATCCTGCCCAGGATTTCTTTACGTTCTTACTCGGAGGAGGCTTGTTTGCAGGAGAAATCTTCCTGCTTCTGAATCAGGTTATGGTTTCATCTCTTGGCGATATAGGGTTCGGTGGTTTTGGTGGATGGGGTGGGGGCTATCGCCCTGGATTGAGATATGGCTATGGCGGTGGGTGGGGGATTCCTTCCTTGGGCGGCGTTTCGGGAGGAATGTCATTCCCCTCGGCTTTACGGCGGAGGCGTGAGTCAAGTGTTCGAAGTTCACTGTGCGGATCGCCCATCAGGATCAGGCTGCTGTTTCCATTGAACTGAGTGAGTTCAACGCGCGTGCCCGGATCTGATCGCCCCCCGGAAACCACCTCTTTTGTGAGGGTTGGTTGATCCAGTGCTTGCCTGCACATCACGGATTTTCCGGGGCTGTGAATGCACGCCTGAGCCGAGGCGGCAGTCGATCCCGGGGAGCACGTTCTGTTGCCACTTCGTGACGATCGATGACGGTGCCCATGGCCGTCATCCTTCCCCAGTCCCATTCCGAGAGCTGGCGTTCCGGCGAGGAGAACGGCACTGCCGATTCGGTTCTCCGCCCTGTCCCATCCGCGCGCGCCCCGGTGGAAGTCGCTTGGGGGTGTGGGGTCCGTGACCTGGCTTGGTCTTGGGTCTGTACGTCCTCCACCTCCATCTCCATGGTCTGTTCCGAGGCCGTGACCTGGAGCTCGGGCGTGATCCCGACACGGGCGGACAGACCACCTACGTGCTGGAGCTGGCCCGCTGCCTGGCGGCCCGCCCGGAGGTGGAACGGGTGGAGGTGGTCACCCGGCTGATCCAGGACCGCCGGGTTTCGGCCGATTACGCCCGCCCCACCGAGCCGATCGGTCCCGATGCCGTGATCCGGCGCTTTGCCTTCGGGCCACGCCGCTACCTGCGCAAGGAGCTCCTCTGGCCCCATCTCGACGAACTGGCCGACTGCCGGACTGGATCCCATGCCCACGACGCCGATGTCGGCTATGTGGGGGCCCTGCTGCGCCGCCGCCTGGGCATCCCGCTGGTGTTCACCGGCCATTCCCTCGGCAGGGAGAAGCGGCGCCGGCTGATGGCCAGCGGCCTGGAGCCCGGCCAGATCGAGCAGCAGTACGCGATGGCCCGGCGCATCGATGCCGAGGAACTGGCGCTGGCCCACAGTTCGCTGGTGGTGACCAGCACGGGCCAGGAGCGCGACGTGCAGTACGCCCGCTATGCGCGTTTCCGCAGTGAATCCTCGCGGGTGATCCCCCCGGGGGTCGATGCCCACCAGTTCTTCCCGCCCCAGCCGTCCCGCCGCGACGCCGACCGGTTGTCGAGACCCTGATGCAGCCGTTCCTGCGTGAGCCGGCCAAGCCGCCGGTGCTCTCGATCTGCCGGGCCGACCATCGCAAGAACATTCCGGCCCTGGTCGAGGTGTTCGGCCGCTCCGACCATCTCCGCCTGCATCACAATCTGGTGCTGGTGCTCGGCTGCCGTTCCGATCCATGTCAGCTGGAGAAGTCCCAGCGCGAGGTGTTCCAGCAGGTGTTCGAACTGGTGGACCGCTTCGATCTCTACGGTCAGGTGGCCTATCCCAAGCAGCATCAGCGCGGCCAGATCCCCGAGATCTACCGCTGGGCGGCCCGACGCCGCGGCGTGTTCGTCAACCCGGCCCTCACCGAGCCGTTCGGTCTCACCCTGCTGGAGGCCGCCGCCTGCGGCTTGCCGGTGGTGGCCACCGACGATGGAGGTCCACGCGACATCCTTCAGCGCTGCGAGAACGGACTGCTGGTGGACGTGTCCGATCTCGATGCCCTGCAGCAGGGGGTGGAGGAGAGCCTGCGGTCCGCCGCCCGCTGGCAGACCTGGAGTGACAACGGCATCGAGGCCGTCAGCCGCCACTACAGCTGGGATGCCTATGTCCTCCAGTACCTCGGCGAGGTCACGGCGACCCTCGGTTCCGCCCCTGCCCAGCGGCCTGCGCTCTGGTTCCGCCATGCCGCCGATCCGGCGGCGGCGGCCGGTCACCGCCGCCTGCTGGTGCTCGACCTCGACCCCTGTCTGGTTCGGCCCGACCCCGCCGGCCTCGGCGAACTCAGGCGGCGCCTGGAGGCCGATCCCCAGCTAGCGATCGGGGTGGCCACCGGCCGGGGGTTCAAGTCGGCCCGGCTGCGCTTCGCCGAACTCGACCTGCCCCACCCGGTTCTCTGGATCACCCGCACCGGCACCGAGATCCAGCTCGCCCAGGACGACGGTGAGGCCGTCGCCGAAGACCCGCTGTATGAAGCCGATCCCCACTGGGAGCGCCATATCGCCCGCCACTGGGACCGGGCGGGGGTGGTGGAGGCCCTGGCCGAACTGGGCGATCGCCTGCGGCTCCAGGGCCCGGGCGACCAGGGTCCCTACAAGGTG
>JBJTUJ010000210.1:0-3354 GCA_046080685.1 Cyanobium sp.
GCCGGAGCTGGGAGGCGATCAAGGCCCAGGAGAAGGCCGCGACCGGCGGGCAGCCCGCCTCCGCCAGCCCCCTCAGCGACCGGCTGGCGGGAAAGGTGCGCGGCCAGCCGGCCCTGGCCGGGGCGATGCTGATCTCGCGCAAGGCCGCGGCCGCCGGCTTCGAATGGGACGACATCGACGGCGTGTGGGCCAAGGTACACGAAGAGCTCGATGAGCTCAAGGAGGCCGTGGCCTCAGGCAACCGGGCCCACGCCCAGGAGGAGCTGGGGGATGTGCTGTTCACCCTGGTGAACGTGGCCCGCTGGTGCGGTCTCGATCCCGAGGAGGGACTTGCAGGCACCAATCGCCGCTTCCTGCAGCGCTTCTCCCGGGTGGAGGCGGCCCTGGGGGGCGACCTGGCGGGCCGCTCGATCCGGGAACTGGAGGGCCACTGGCAGGAGGCCAAGGCCCGCATCCGCGCCGAGGCGGCCGGAGAGCGCGAGGCCCAGGCGCCCTGACGGACCCGCCAGCCCAGACCGCGCCCGGGGAACAGGATCAGTCGTCGGGGAGGGAGGGGCGGGCGCGCCGCTGCCCCTTCACTGAACTGCGCAGCTTCTTGGTCGCCAGGCGCCGCTCCACCGAACCTTTTGTGGGCCGGGTGCGGCGCCGCGGAGGTGCCGGCGGTCTGATCGCCTCCTCCAGCAGGCTCACCAGCCGCTCCTGGGCCGCCTGGCGGTTCCGCCACTGGGAGCGGTGCTCCTGGGCCGTGATCGCCAGGGTGCCGCCCTCCACCAGCCGACCGGCCAGCCGCCGCAGGGCCCGCTCCCGCAGCGCCGGCGGCAGGGCGCTGGTGGTGGCGAGCGGAAACAGCAGCGTCACCCGGGAATCGGTGGTGTTCACGTTCTGGCCCCCCGGGCCGGAGGCGCGCGAGAAGCGCCAGGCCAGCTCGGCCGACGGGATCGTCAGGCCCCGGCCGAGGGGCAGATCGGACTGCGGGGCCACCATCACCCCAGCTTGCCCGCTCTCAGAGCACGCTCACCCGGCCACTGCCGATGTCGAACACCGAGGCCACGATCCGCAGGCGCCGCTCCGCCACCGCCTGCTGCAGCAGGGCGCTGCGGGCCGGCAGGGCGGCGGCGCTGGCGGCCGCATTGGCCCGGATCGCCCGGCCCAGATCGTCGCCGGGCCGGAGCGCCGCCCGGATCGGCGTCACGAGCTCCTCCAGCAGCGGCGTGAGCGGATGGTCCGAGAGGGCGGCGCCCACCGCGCCGCAGCCGCTGTGGCCCATCACCAGGATCAGGGGAACCGCCAGTTCGGCCACCGCGTACTCCAGCGAGGCGATGCCGGCGTCGAAGGCGGTGTTGCCGGCGGCGCGCACCTCGAACAGCTCGCCCGACCCCGAGGCGAAGATCCACTCGGGCGCCACCCGGGAGTCGGCGCAGCAGAGCAGGGCCGCCCAGGGCTTCTGCCCCTCCGCCAGCGCGTCGGGACGCACCTGGCAGTGCAGGGGCCAGGCATCGTGCAGCAGCCGGGCCCGCTCCACGGGATCACCGGCGCGCTCGGCCTCCTGCCACACGGCGGCGAAGGCCCGGTTGCGACGCAGCAGTTCCTCCAGGGGGTCCCCGGGCGGCTGACACACCTGCAGGCGCTCCGCCAGCGGCCTGCGGGTCGCCGGCGCCTGCGGCCCTTCCTCCACCTCGGCGGCCAGGGCCGGCGCCGCGAACCGCTCGGCGGCGGCTCCCCCCGCCAGCACGGCCGCCGCCCGCAGCAGAGCTCGACGGGACCAATCCATGGCGGCGGTGGCGAGGGAGGGCTGCCGCAGATCTAGCGGCTTTCGCCGGCCACGTCAGGAAGACGACGCGGAGATGGGGCGGCGATGCGCTTGGCTGGAGGTAGCGACACCCCCGCCCGTGAGCGACACCGCCGCCAGCGACCCAGCCCCCACCCCCGGCTGGGTGGACGAAGCCTTCGACGGCGTGCGCTACGGCCTGGCCGGCAGGGTGATCGCCGAGCAGCAGTCGCCGTTCCAGCGGGTCACGATCATCGAGAGCGAGCGCTACGGCAAGGGCCTGCTGCTCGATGGCTGCTGGATGACCGCCGAGCGCCAGGAGCGCCACTACCACGAGGCGATCGTGCATCCGGCCCTTTGCGGCGCCGAGCGGATCGAGCGGGTGCTGGTGATCGGCGGCGGCGACGGCGGCACCGCCCGCGAGTGCCTGCGCCACCCCGGCGTGCAGCACCTCGACATGGTGGAGATCGACGGACTGGTGGTGGAGTGGAGCCGGCAGCACCTGCCCTCCATCGGCGGCGCCGCCTGGGGCGACCCCCGCTTCCAGCTCACCGTGGGCGATGGCATCGCCTGGGCCGCGAACGCCGCCGCCGCCTGCTACGACGTGGTGATCGTTGACGGCTCCGATCCCGCCGGTCCGGCGGAGGGCCTGTTCAACCGGGCCTTCTTTGCCAACTGCCGCCGCATCCTGCGCCCCGGCGGCGTGTTCGCCACCCAGAGCGAGTCGCCCGAGGCCTTCCGCCAGGTGCACCTCGACACGGTGCGCCTGCTGCGGGAGGTGTTCGGCCACGCCGATCCGATGTACGGCTGGGTGCCGATGTACCCGAGCGGCTGGTGGAGCTGGACCTTCGCCGCCGTCGATGGCCCGCGCTACCGCCAGCCCCGGCCGGAGCGGGCGGCGGCGGTGGCAGACGGCTGCGAGATCTGGTCGACCCGCTGGCAGCAGGGGGCGTTCGAGGCGGTGCCGGCGTTCGTCGAGCGCGCCCTGGCCGGAGCCTGAAGCGATGGGCGAGCTGTTCGACACCGACGGCGCGATCTACATGGCCGCCCGCCGCGATCCGGCCGGCTGCCGTGTGGGCCTGTTCGGCGTCCCCTACGACGGCACCACCTCCTTCCGCCCCGGCACCCGCTTCGGCCCGGGGGCGATCCGGGAGGTGAGCTCGGGCCTGGAAACCTACTGCCCCCAGCTGGAGAGGGATCTGGAGGATCTGGCCTTCGCCGATCTCGGGGCGGTGGCGATCCCCTTCTTGGCCCCGGAGCCGGTGGTGGCGGCGGTGCGGCAGGCCACCGAAGCGGTGCTGGATCTGGATCTGGTGCCGCTGATGCTCGGGGGCGAGCATTCGATCACAAGCGGCGCCGTAGCCGCCGTGGCGGCCCGCCATCCCGACCTGCTGCTGGTGCAGCTCGATGCCCACGCCGATCTGCGGCAGGAGTGGTTGGGGACGCGCCACAGCCATGCCTGCGCCATGCGCCGCTGTCTGGAGGCGCTCCCCAGCGGAGAGCTGCTGCAGCTGGCCATTCGCAGCGGCACGCGAGAGGAGTTTCAAGAGCTGCGCGCATCGGGACGGCTGGTGGCGCTGGAGGCC
>JBJTUJ010000211.1:0-21387 GCA_046080685.1 Cyanobium sp.
CCCCTCCTCCGTCGCGTCAAGCTGCCGCAGGCAATCCTGGGGGGAGAGGGAATGCCAGAGGGGCCGAACGGGAGACAGGGTCACTGAGGGGGGGCTAGTCGGCCAGGAACTTAACGTCCTTTGGGCGCCAGCGACGGTTTCCTGAGGCTGGAGATGGTGGGTCGTAGGTTTTAGCGGCAGCCCGGCCCCGTCGATGGCACGTTTTCGAGCCTTGGCCACGCTGCGCAAGCTGTTGATCGGCCAACCGTTGCCCACCAGCGCCCACCACGAGGAGCGCTACAGCAACGCCGAGGCTCTGGCGATCCTCAGTTCCGACGCCCTCTCCTCCGTGGCGTATGCCACCCAGGAGATCGTGCTGGTGCTGGGGATGGCCGGCGCGGCCGCCCTGCGCTTCACCCTGCCGATCACCGGCCTGATCGTGGGGCTGATGGTGATCGTGGCCACCAGCTACCGGCAGACGATCAAGGCCTACCCCCACGGCGGTGGCTCCTACCGGGTGCCGCTGGCGATCCTCGACTCCCCCTTCCGCTCCCTGGTGGAGCCGGTGGTGAACTTCGTGCAGCAGTTCGAGACCGACCACCGCAAGGACCGGCATCGCTTCTGCATGATCGTGCTGCCGGTGTTCGTCACCCGGCATCGCTGGGAGAACCTGCTCCACAACCAGTCGACGATCCTGCTGCGCCAGGCCCTGCGCGAACGGGGCACGCGGGTGGTGACCACGGTGGGCTTCTACCTCTGATGAGTTCCTTTCTTCAGGTGGCAGGCACCGCTCCGGGGCTGGTCACCCTGCTGGTGTTCGCCGGCTCGATCCTGCTGTTCGTCACGGGGTGGCTGGCGCCTGAGGTCACCGGCCTTCTGGCCGCCGCCCTGCTGGTGGCCTTCCGGGTGCTGGATGCCGACGAGGCGGTGAAGGGGTTCGGCAGCCCGGCCCTGATCACCCTGATGGGCCTGTTCGCCGTGTCGGCCGGCCTGTTCCGCAGCGGCGGTCTCGACCGGCTGCGCGCGCTGATCGGTTCCGATTCCGTCCGCAGCCCTCAGCGCATGATCGCCCTGCTGGTGGGCGTTGTGGGTCCGGTCTCCGGATTCATCCCCAACACACCGATCGTGGCCACCCTGCTGCCGGTGCTGGAGGGATGGTGCCAGCGCCGGCGGATCTCCCCCTCCAAGGTGCTGCTTCCGCTCTCCTTCGCCACGGTGCTGGGGGGCACGATCTCGCTGCTCGGCACCTCCACCAACCTGCTGGCCAGTGACGTGAGCCGGCAGCTGGGCTACGGCCCGCTCGAACTGTTCAGTTTCACCTCGATCGGCATCCCGATCTGGCTGCTGGGGAGCCTCTACATGCTGTGGGCCTCCGATCGGCTGCTGCCGGATCGGGGCAGCGGCGACGACGACCTGCTGACTGGACTGGCCCGGGAGGGTTACCTCACCGACGTGCTGATCCCGCAGGGCTCGGAACTGATTGGCCAGTCGCTGCACAACAGCCGCCTGCAGCGTCGCTTCGATGTCGACGTGCTGGAACTGCATCGGGGCGATCGCAGTTTCGGCGCCCCCTTTGCCGACGTGACCCTGGAGGCAGGCGACCGGCTGCTGTTGCGCTGCAATCGTGAGAACCTTCTGCGGCTTCAGCAGGAGCACACCGTGACCCTGGCGCCGGTGGGCGACGCCCAGGATGATCTGCGAGAACTCGCGGGCCAGCCAGGCTCCCCCCAGCGGGTGGTGGAGGTGCTGCTGCCGAACGGTTCCACGATCGCCGGAACGAGCATGCGCGACCAGCGCTTCCGCCAGCGTTACAACGCCACGGTGCTGGCGGTGCGCCGCGGCAACCAGGTGCTGCGGGAGCGGCTGGGAAGGGTGGTCCTGCAGGCGGGCGACGTCCTGCTGCTCCAGGCCCCCCTGGATGCGATCCGCGGCATGCAGGCGAACAACGACCTGGTGCTGCTGGAAGAACTGGAGAAAGACCTCCCCACCACCGACCGCAAATGGGTGGCGGTGATCGTGGCGGCTTTGGTGATCGTGCTGCCGCTGTTCAAGGTGATCAACCTGATGGCGGCCGTGCTGCTGGCGGTGGTGGTGATGGTGGCCACTGGCTGCCTGCGTCCCGGCGAGCTCCAGCGATCCGTGCGCTGGGATGTGATCCTGCTGCTGGGCTCTCTGTCCTGCTTCAGCGCAGCGATGCAGAAGACCGGCCTGGCAGAGGCGATGGCCACCGACCTGCTCCGCTCCATGCACGACTGGCCGGCCTACGCCGTGCTGCTGGTGGTGTTCGTGCTGGCCCAGTTGTTCACTGAAGCCCTCAGCAACGGCACCACGGTGGTGCTGATGATGCCGATCGCCACCGAACTGGCGAAGGGGCTGGGGCTGCCGCCGATGGCGTTCATCTTCGCCATCCTGTTCGCAGCCAGCCAGAGCTTCCTCACCCCGATCGGCTACCAGACCAACCTGATGGTGTTCGGGCCGGGTCGCTACCGGTTCCTCGACATGACCCGCTACGGGGCCCCGCTGACCCTGGGCCTGGCCGTTGTGGTGCCGTGGCTGATCTGCCGGCGCTTCGGCCTCTGACTCCCATGCCACCGTTCCTCCGGCCGCACACGGCCCCGCTGGTCCTCGCAGCCCTGCTGTTCACGGCGGGGCCGGCGCCGGCGGGCCCCGTGCTCTACCTCGACACCTTCGTGGTGAGCACGTCGCGGGAGGACTGCCTGCGGGACATGCGGCGGCTGCTGGAGGAGGCCGGCCTGACCGGGCGCATCACGCCAGTGACCTTCACCGATGCGCGGGGCCGACGGGTGCAGGACGGCTGGGATGCGCACCATCCCCAGCAGGATCTGAGCGCCTCAGTGAAGTGCGTTCCCACCGACGAGACCGGCGCCCTCGGGGTGACGGGACGGGACCCGGAAGCCACCTGGCGGCTCTACGGCATCCTGCATCGCCAGCTGCAGGCGCTCTGAGCGACGCCCGCCAGCAGCAGCCTTAGCCCACCCTCTGGATACTCCTGCGGCGGTGATGGCGCAGGGAGTCGGCGAGTGAGAGCACCAGCAGCACGATGCCGATCAGGCCCGTGAGCCATTCCGGCACCTCGATGGCGTGCTGATGCATCCAGATGCCGCCAAGCATCAGCAGACCCAGGGCACCGATGGCGTAGTGGGCACCGTGCTCGAGGTACACGAGCTGATCGAGAGCCTTTTCGCGGCTCAGCATCAGCGTGAGCGAGCGGATGAACAGAGCCCCGAGGCCCAGACCGGTGAGGATCAGGGTCAGATCGGAGGTGATGGCGAAGGCGCCGATGGTGCCATCGAGGCTGAAGGAGGCATCCAGCAGCTCCAGATAGAGCAGGCTGGCCAGGCCGCCGCCGGCGGCCAGCCGGGCCCCGGCCTGCTCCTCATCGCCGAAGGCGTCCGAGAGGGAGGTGCTCAGCAGCTGCAGCACCAGACCGATCACGCCGGCAATCATCACCTCGGCCCGCATCTCGCCTGGCAGGGCAGCATCAAGCAGCAGCAGGATGATCAGCGCCAGGGCGATCTCCAGCGATTCGATCCTGCCGGCCGCGCTCAGCCGGCGTTCCAGCGGCCGAACCCAGTGGAGGGTCTTGGCCTCATCGAAGAAGTAGCGCAGGAACACCATCACAAGGAACATGCCGCCGAAGGCCAGGATGCGGGGCTCCGCCAGCTCCAGCAGGTCCCGGTAGCGCGCCGGGTGATGGAGGGCCGCATCGAGGGCCTGCCCGATCCCCACACCACCGGCCAGGGAGACCATCAGCAGCGGGCCGGCGAAGCGCACCCCGAACACCGGGATCACCAGGCCCCAGGTGAGGAAGAAGCGCTGCTGCCCCGGCGTGAGCCGATCGAGCACCCGGGCGTTTACCACCGCATTGTCGAAGGAGAGCGACACCTCCAGCAGCAGCAGCACCAGGGCGATCCAGGCCGCGGATGGCCCCCGGGTGCCGAGCACGATCGCCAGGCCGGCGGCACAGCAGGCCAGCGGGAAGAGCAGATAGCGCAGGTAACGCCAGGGGAGAGCGGGCAAGCGGCAGCAACGGCTGGCCCCATGATCGCCGAGGGTTGGAGACTGGCCCACCGGGGGCCTCAACGTTGACCGGGGCCCTCCTCCAGGGTCGGTGGCTCGCGCTCGAGCCGCTGCTCGGCCCGATCGAGCAGGCGGGGCAACAGCAGCAGCACCACTACCAGCACCAGGGCCCCCAGCCCGAACTCCACCACCCCCTTCACCATCCGATCGAAGGGGATCCAGCGCCCGCCTACCCAGGCGAGGCTCACCATGGTGCCGGCCCAGAGCACGGCACCGGCCGCATTGAAGAGGACGAAGCGGGGCCACGGCATGCCCACCGCCCCGGCCATCGGCCCGGCGATCACCCGCAGCACCGCCACGAACCGCCCGAGCAGCACGGATGTGCCGGCATGGCGCAGGAAGCGGGCGCGCAGCCGCTCGAGCTGCTCGGGTGACTGGCGCAGCAGCCTGCCCACCCGCAGGATCAGCCCCCAGCCGGCCCGGCGCCCCAGCCAGTAGCCGATGTTGTCGCCGAGGATCGCGCCGCTCGCCGCGGCACCCATCACCCCGGCCAGGCTGAGCTGGCCGCTGCCGGCGGCATAGCCCCCCAGCAGGGTCACCGTCTCGCCCGGGATCGGCACACCGGCATTCTCCAGCAGCATGGCCACGAAGATCAGCCCGTAGCCCCAGTGCCGCAGGAGATCGCCGAGGGCCTGCGCGTCGACACCGCCGGAAACAAAAGGCAGCTCGATCACGGCGGAGGGGAACCTGGCGGGCGCAATGGCGCAACCCTATCGGCCCGCCCCCTCCCGCCGGAGGGTTGGGTTCCCGTCAGTGACGGCCCCGGCCAGGTGAAGCGGGGGAGCGCCAGGGGGTAACTGGCCCGGAAGTTCGGGCAACGGGTGAAGACGAATCGTTGGCGCCAACCCTATGGCGCCACTCGCCTCAGTCGCCGCCAGCGCACCGTCTGCCACACCAGGAACGAGAGAAGCAGCGGAAGCACCGCCACCAGCAGGATCAGACGGTATTCGTCGGTCCAGCTGGAGGAGGAGGTGAACAGCAGCTGTTCGCCCAGGTACAGCACGTACAGGCCCACAAGAATGCCCCCCTCCAGACGGGAGATCACGCCGTCGGTCCAGAAGATCGGCAAGCAGGCGATGGTGGTGAGCACCATGATCGGCAGGTCGCGGCTGATGATCACGGGGTCCACCCCGAGCCCACGGGTGCCGGACACGGTGGCGCAGAGGCCGAGGATCACCAGCTGGTTGAGCAGGTTGCTGCCCACCACGTTGCCGATCGCCAGATCGGCCTTGCCCCGGTAGGCCGCCACCAGCGAGGTGACCAGCTCGGGCATGGAGGTTCCGGCGGCCACGATCGTGAGGCCGATCACCGTTTCGCTCACCCCGAGCATCTGGGCGGCGGCGATGGCGCCCTTCACCAGCAGTTGCGACCCCACCACCAGGAGCACCAGGCCACCGGCGAGCTTGAGAGCCGCCACCGGGGGGGTGGCCTGCTCGCCCTCATCGAGCCCCTCGCTCTCGTCGGGGTTCTCGCCGGCGGTGCGCATCTCCCAGATCACATTCATCACCGTGGCGGTGAGCAGGGCGACGCCGGCCTGCCAGGTGACGCGGCCACCGGAGGCCATGCCCCACACGGCCATCGACACCCCGAGCAGCAGGGGCACGTCGCGCTTCACCAGCCGGCTCCTGACCCGCAGGGGCACGACGAGCGCACTCATGCCGAGCACCACCATCACGTTGAAGATGTTGCTGCCCACGATGTTGCTCACGGCGATGGCATCGCCACCGGCGCTGCCCTGCAGGGTGGAGAGCAGGCTCACGAACAGTTCCGGGGCGCTGGTTCCCAGAGACACCACCGTGAGCCCGATCACGATCTGGGGGATTCCGAGCAGCAGGGCCAGGGCCACGGAGCCGGCCACGAACAGCTCGCCGCCGGCGAACAGCAGGCCGATCCCGATCAGGATCAGCACGGCGCTGGTGAGGAAAGTCATGCCCGCGTTTGATTGGGGCGGATTCTGTAGGAGCGTCGGCCCCGGCGCTGTCAGCCGGGGCGGTTGTCTACCCCCAGACTGATCCCAGCCGCTGCAAACCATGGCCGTCCGTCCGGTGCTGCGCCTCGGCGATCCTCGGCTGCGATGCCCCTCGGCGCCCGTGGAGCACTTCGACACCCCGGAGCTTCATGCCCTGGTGAGCGATCTGCGCGACACGATGGCGGCCTGTGACGGCGCCGGTCTCGCCGCGCCCCAGATCGGCGTACCCCTGAGGGTGGTGATCTATGGCATCACGGCGAGCCCCCGCTACCCGGAGGCGCCGCCGATCCCCGAAACCGTGCTGGTCAACCCCCGGCTCACGCGCCTGGGGGAGGAGGAGCAGCTGGGCTGGGAGGGCTGCCTGAGCGTGCCGGGGCTGCGGGGTGAGGTGAAGCGATGGCAGCGCCTGCGGCTCGAGGCCTTCGGGCCCGGGGGCGAGCCGATCGCGCGGGAGGTGGAGGGCTTCCACGCCCGGGTGGTGCAGCACGAATGCGACCATCTCGACGGTCTGCTCTTCCCTGACCGGCTGGTGTCGACCCAGCGCTTCGGCTTCAGCGAGGAGCTGCGGGCCGCCGGCCTGATTCCCTGAGGTCGGGCCTGCGGCCCCAGAACCCGGCCGTAGCCTGCCCCCCAGCTCCGCGTTCCCATGGGCCAGGCCGTTTCCCCGCCGCAACCCGGCGCTCCTCAGCCGCGCTGGTGGGTGCGGGGCGACCTCGACGGCTTCCTGGGCCTGGGGCTGGACAACCTGATCCAGATCCTGCTGATCGTGTCCCTCTGCCGCGGGGTACTGGGGTATCCCGACCCGTTGATCTTCGGCACGATCCTGCCGGCGGCCGGCCTCAGCCTGGTGGTGGGCAACGTGGCCTATGCCCTCCAGGCCCGGCGTCTCGATCGGGCCGACGGCCGCGACGACCGCACGGCCCTGCCCTACGGCATCAACACGGTGAGCCTCTTCGCCTACGTGTTCCTGGTGATGCTGCCGGTGAAGCTCACGGCCCTGGGCCAGGGGCTGAATCCGGAGGCGGCGGTGCAGTTGTCTTGGCAGGCGGGTCTCCTGGCCTGCCTGGGCTCGGGGCTGATCGAGGCCGGCGGGGCGTTCTGCGCCGGCCTGCTGCGCCGCTGGCTGCCGCGCGCCGCCCTGCTCTCCACCCTGGCGGGTATCGCCGTGGGCTACATCGGCCTCGGGTTCCTGCTGCGCACCTACACCCATCCGGTGGTGGGGCTGGCGGTGCTGGCGGTGATCCTGGTGGCCTACTACGGGCGGGTGCGGCTGCCGCTGCCCGGCGGCCTGCTGGCGGTGCTGGTGGGCATCGCACTGGCCTGGAGCACCGGCCTGATCCGGGTGGACGCCGCCAGCTGGCAGGCGAACGCAGCCCAGGTGGGGCTGCACGTTCCCCGCCTCCAGCTGGAGGCCCTCTGGGCTGGCCGTGGCCAGCTGCTGCCCTGGCTGGGGGTGACGGTGCCGATGGGTCTGTTCAACCTGCTCGGGTCGCTGCAGAACCTGGAGAGCGCCGCCGCCGCCGGCGATGACTACCCGGAGCGTGAATCGCTGCTGATCAACGGGATCGGCTCCACCGCCGCGGCCCTGCTGGGGTCGTGCTTTCCCACCACCATCTACATCGGCCATCCGGGCTGGAAGGGCATGGGCGCCCGGCTGGGCTACTCCTGGCTGAACGGCCTGGTGATGGGCCTGGGCTGCCTGCTGGGCCTCTTCGGCCTGGTGGGCCAACTGGTGCCGGTGGAGGCCGGCATGGCGATCGTGCTTTACATCGCCCTGGTGATGGCGGCCCAGGCCTTCCAGGCCACGCCGGAGCGCCACGCGCCGGCGGTGGTGCTCGGCCTGCTGCCGGGGCTGGCGGGCTGGGGTTCGCTGCTGCTCAAGGCCGGCCTGCGGGCGGGCGGCGCCGGCAGCCCCGCCAACCCCTTCACCACGGCCCTGCTGCCGCCACTGCAGCAGGCGGACGTGTGGGCCGCCGGGGCCTTCGCCCTCGAGCAGGGCCAGATCGTGGCGGCCATGCTGCTGGCGGCGATGCTGGTGTACGTGATCGAGCAGCGCTTCCGCGCCGCGGCCCTCTGCGCCCTGGTGGCGGCGGCGGGCTCCTGGGTGGGCCTGCTGCACGCCTGGCGCTTCACCATGGCCGACACCGCCCTGCAGCCGGGCTGGGGCACCGGCGCCCCCTGGGCCCTGGGCTATCTGGTGATGGCGCTGGTGTTCCTGGGGGCCTCCCTGGCGCCGCGCGAACGGGCGCCCAGGGCCTGAATCGCGCCGGTGGTGCCAGGCTGGCTGCGACCGGCCGCCGCCCCATGGACTTCTTCGCCCTGAACGAGGAGGGCAGGACCGACCTGATCCGCACCGCCTTGGAGCAGGGCCGCTCGTTCCGCCTCTCGGGCACGGGACCCGATGGCGACCAGGGCACGATCACCTGCGACCTCGACCATTCGGACGTGGTGGCGCGGCTGTGGCACGAGGCCGTGCGGCCCCAGGCGGGGAACCAGCTGATCGATCTGCTGGTCTGCTCCGGCGAGAACGGCCAGCTCGCCGATCCCGCCAGCGGCGGCCGCTGGGGCGCCCTGACGGTGGGGACGGCCATGGGCCTGGCGCAGCTGGCTGCCACCCATCTGGGGGCCAGCCGGCCGGAAGCCGCCCTGCTGGGCGAACTGTGCGTGGGCCTGGAGGGCGGCAGCATCTGGGCCGTGTTCCGCGACGGCGACGGCGAGGTGTGCGCCACCCCGGTGCAGGGGGAGGGCGTCTTCGCCGCCGCGGCCGGCTAGGCCGGGGCGCCTGCCATGGCCGAACCCCTGAGGATCCGACTGCGACCCCGCGGCGGGGGCCGTTTGTTCACGGCGGCCTTCCTGAGCGTGTGGCTATGTGGCTGGGCCGTGGGCGAAGTGTTCGCCCTGACGCTGCTGGTGCGGGGCGCCCGCGCCCTGCTGGTCGCCGTGCAGGAGGCCCCGGCGCCGCCGCAGGGGGGGCCCTGGCGATGGGCGTTTTCCTGCTGGTCTGGCTCAGCTTCTGGACCATCGGCGGTCTGATCGTCCTGCGGGAGGTGCTGAGCTGCTTCGTGTCGGAGGACCGGCTGGAACTCGCCTCCGGCGACCTCCTCTTGCTGAGGCGCATGGGCCCGTTCCAGCGTCAGCGGCGCCTGCCACTCAGTGCCATCCGCGGCCTGCGGGTGGCGGAACACAGCGGCGTGGGCGGAGCCCTGGTGGCCGATCTCGACGACCGCACCCTCACCCTGAGCGATCTGGGCACGGAGGAGGAGCGGCGCGAGGCGGCCCGCCAGCTGCAGGAGGCCCTTGGCCCTACGGCAGCCGCGGGTCAGAGCCTGGCGCCCAGGCTGCCGCAGGGGTGGGCCTGCCTCTCGCCCTCCTCCCTCGGGCCTCCGTTGCTGGTGCCCGAGCCGGGGCTGCGGCGACGCCAGGCCCTGGTGATGGCCGCGGTGACCCTGGTGCTGTTGCTTGTGTTCGCCCAGCTGCTGCAGGCAGCCCTGACCCGGCCCTCGTTCTGGCCGCTGACACTGATGGTGGCGGTGCCCACGGCGGCTGCCGTGTGGGGAACGCTCTGGCTGGCCCTGGGGCGGATGGAGTGGCGGCTCGAGAGCCGCCGGATGGTGCTGCAGCGCCGGTTCGCAGGCGAGGTGCGGGAGCGGTTCGAGGCCCGGGCCCTGGAGCTCCCCCGCTTGATCGACAGCGACGGCGACCACACGTACGACCTGTGGGCCACCGATCTCCGTCCGGCGGGCGGTCTGGCCGGGGGCACCGTCGGCGCCAACAGCGGTGGCAGGGGCGGCGGCAGTGGAGGTGGCGGCGGCAAGATCCCGGCCAACGACAGCCTGCTGACCAGCATCCACGATCCCGCCGAACCCCTGCAGCTGGGCCGCTGGCTCGCCCACCGCTGCGCGATTCCGTTCGACGACGACATCCCCAGCCTCGAGGGCAAGCCCGCTCCCCCACCTCCCGACGAGGGGCCCTGAGGGCGACGGACCCGGAACGACCGGTCAGCGAGCCGCCGGCGGGTCGAGCAGTTCCACATGCTCCTGCTCGTTGGGATCGTTGCGGGCCACGATCGCGATCGCCGATTCGGTGGCGCTGAGGTTGGTGGGCTGGTGGGGCACCCCCGGGGGGATGTACAGGAAATCCCCGGCCCGGTTCACCACGGCATGCTCGAGCCGGGGGCCTAGCGGGTGCGCACCGTGCCCTGGATCAGGTAGATGGCCGATTCCGAACCCACGTGGCGATGGGCGGCGGCCGAGCCGCCCGGCGGGATCACCACCCGGTTCATCGACAGCCCGCGGGCACCGCTGTTGGCGCCGGAGATCCCCACGAACTGTCCCAGCCGCTGGCGGGAGACGATCGCCTCCGTGGGGCGAACCGTCACGATCCCGGCGGGGCCGGCACGGGCACCACACCCGCGGGGGCCCGGGCCGGCTCCGCCCCCGAAGGGAGTGCGCCGGCCAGAGCGGCGAGGACGCAGAGCCGGACCAGGAGCCTGGGACCGGGGGTGGCGGACCGGAGGAGCGGGGCGGGCATGGCGGCAGGGGCGGACGACGGTGTGCCCGGACTCTGCCGCGATCGGGAGCCTCGCGCTGCTTCGGAACCGAGGGCGGGGCCGTGCCGAGAAGGACAGCGCGCACCCCGGCCGACGCCATGCCCACCACCGCATCGACGCCGCTGCGGGGCCGGATCCACAGCGCCACGCACTCCTGCGTTCCCATCGATCAGCGGGGGAGCACAGGTCACCCTACGGTTCGCCAAACCCGTGTCACCCCTTGGCCCCCTCCCCATCCGTGCCGCGTATGAAGCGCGGTGAGCAGCGCTTCGAGCGCATGCTCTGGCGCCTGCGCCTGATCGCGATCCTGCCGGTGATCATGAGCCTGGCGAGCACCGTGGTCACCTTCCTGCTCGGCACCATGGAGATCGGCAAGGCGATCCTCGGGCTCGGCCATGCCGCCGATGCCGACATGGCCTACATGGCCAAGCTGCTGGGCGGGGTGGTCACCGGCATCGACCTTTACCTGATCGGCATCGCCCTGCTGATCTTCGGCTACGGCGTCTACGAGCTGCTGATCTCACCGATCGAGGCCGCCCGCGATGCCTCGGGCGGCGGCAGCAGCCTGCTCGACATCCGCAACCTCGACCAGCTCAAGGAGAAGCTGGTGAAGGTGCTGGTGGTGGCGCTGATCGTCTCGGCGTTCAAGGCGATGCTCACCCTGCCGATCACCGATGGCCCGTCGCTGGCCTTCTTCTGCCTGAGCCTGCTGCTGCTGGCCCTGAGCGGCTACCTGGTCACAGGCGATCATGGCCATGGTCGGCCGAGCCCCTTCCTGCGGCGCGACGACTGATCCTCCCCGATCCGCAGCGCCGATGGCCGACGCCCTCTCCCTCCGCCGTCCCGACGACTGGCACGTGCACCTGCGCGACGGCGCCCTGCTGAAGGCGGTGGCGCCGGACACGGCCCGGGTGTTCGCCCGAGCGATCGTGATGCCCAACCTGCAGCCACCGATCACCACGGTGGTGGCGGCGGCGGCCTACCGCGAACGCATCGGCGCCGCCGTGCCCGATGGCAGCGGCTTCACCCCCCTGCTCACCGCCTACCTCACCGACACGATCGATCCCGGCGAACTGGAGCGGGGCCATGGCGAGGGAGTGTTCACCGCCGCCAAGCTCTACCCCGCCAACGCCACCACCAACTCCGCGGCCGGCGTCACCGATCTGGAGCGGATCACGCCGGTGCTGGACACGATGGAGCGGATCGGCATGCCGCTGCTGATTCACGGCGAGGTCACCGACCGCGGGGTGGACGTGTTCGACCGGGAGGCGGTGTTCATCGAGCGGCATCTGGCGCCGCTGCTGGCGCGCCATCCGGGGCTGAAAGTGGTGCTCGAGCACATCACCACCGCCGAGGCGGCTGAATTCGTGGCGGCCGGGCCGCCGAACCTGGCGGCCACGATCACCCCCCACCACCTGCACATCAACCGCAACGCGATGTTCCTGGGCGGCCTGCGGCCCGACTTCTTCTGCCTGCCGGTGGCCAAGCGCGAGCACCACCGCCAGGCCCTGCGCCGCGCCGCGGTGTCGGGTAACCCGAAGTTCTTCCTCGGCACCGATTCGGCGCCCCATCCCCGCCATGCCAAGGAGGCGGCCTGCGGCTGCGCTGGCATCTGGAACGCCCCCCACGCGATCGAGAGCTACGCCGAAGCCTTCGAGCAGGAGGGGGCCCTCGATCGCCTCGAGGACTTCGCTTCCGTGTTCGGGCCCCGCTTCTACGGCCTGCCCCTCAACGACACCAGCGTCACCCTGGTGCGGGAGCCGTTCACCGTGCCGCCGCGGCTGCATCGCAACGACGCCGCCGGAGCAGCCGTGGAGCTGGTGCCGTTCC
Source organism: Cyanobium sp. (assembly GCA_046080685.1). Taxonomy (GTDB): domain Bacteria; phylum Cyanobacteriota; class Cyanobacteriia; order PCC-6307; family Cyanobiaceae; genus Cyanobium. Next base: position 12,429 of record JBJTUJ010000211.1, read on the forward strand.
ATGCCGGCGAGACGCTGCACTGGCGGCTGGCCTAGAGAGGGGAGACCCGACTCCGCCGCCGTGGCCGGCCCTCCGCCTTCCCCTGTTTTCACCGTGCTGCGGGGCTCCGCCCTGCTGGACGACCCGATGCTGAACAAGGGCACGGCCTTCGACCGCGAGGAGCGGCGGGCCCTGGGCCTGGAGCCGCTGCTGCCCTGGCAGGTGGAGACGATCGAGCAGCAGGTGGCCCGCTGCAGCCAGGCCTTCGAGGCCCAGGGGTCGGATCTGGATCGCTACGCCTGGGTGCAGACCCTGCGCGATCGCAACCTCACCCTGTTCCACCGCTTCCTGGCGGAGCGGATCGAGGCGGTGATGCCGATCGTCTACACCCCCACGGTGGGAGAGGCGATCCGCCAGTTCAGCCGCACCTACCGCGGGCCGTCGCGAGGGGTGTACCTGGCGGCGCCCCAGCAGGAGCGGCTGGAGGAGATGCTGCGCCAGGCCTGCCCGACGGCAGCCCGCGCGCCCCGGCTGCTGCTGGTCACTGATGCGGAGGGGATCCTGGGCATCGGCGATCAGGGGGTGGGCGGCATCCGCATCTGCCTGGGCAAGCTCGACGTTTACACCCTCTGCGCCGGTCTGGATCCGGCCGTGACCCTGCCGGTGATGCTCGACGTGGGCACCGACCGGGAGGATCTGCGCGCTGATCCCCTCTACCCCGGCCTGAAGCAGCCCCGGCTGCGGGGGGCGGCCTACGACGCCTTCCTCGAGGCCTTCGTGGCGGCGGTGCAGCGGGTGTGCCGGGAGGCGGTGGTGCAGTGGGAGGACTTCGGCGCCGCCAACGCCCGCCGGGTGCTCGATACCTTCCGCAGCCGCATCCCCAGCTTCAACGACGACATCCAGGGCACCAGCGGCGTGGCCGTGGCTGCGGTGCTGGCGGGCCTGCGGGGCCTGGGCCGCCGCCTGGCCGAGCAGCGGATTGTGATCTTCGGCGCCGGCAGCGCCGGCTGCGGCATCGCCGAGCGGCTGCTGCGGCTGCTGCAGCGCGATGGCTGCTCCGCCGCGGAGGCGGCCGGGCGGCTGTGGCTGATCGACCGCCAGGGGCTGGTGCACGACGGCCAGCCGGATCTGCCGGCGGCGGTGCGGCCCTACGTGAAGTCCGCCGCTGAGCTGGCGGCGGCGGGCCTGGATGGGACCACCCCGATCGGCCTGCAGGCGGTGGTGGAGGCCCTGGTCCCCGGCGTGCTGATCGGCACCTCCACCGCCTCAGGCGCCTTCGACCAGAGCGTGGTGGAGGCCCTCTGCCGGGGGGTGGAGCGGCCGATCGTGCTGCCCCTCTCCAACCCCACCCGGCTGGCGGAAGCCACCCCCGCCGACCTGCTGCGCTGGAGCGACGGCCGGGCGCTGGTGGCCACCGGCAGCCCCTTCGAGCCCGTGATCATTCATGGGAGAGAGCGGGTGATCGGTCAGTGCAACAACTGCTTCGTGTTCCCGGGCCTGGGCTTCGCCGCCATGGCGGTGGGGGCGAGCCAGGTGAGCGAGGGGATGATCGATGCGGCCCTGGAGGCCCTGGCGTCGCGGATCCCGGCGGCGGGCGACCCCGATGCGCCGCTGATGCCTCCGCTGGCGGCGGTGCGCGAGGTGTCGCAGGCGGTGGCAGAAGCGGTGGCGAAGGCCGCGGTGGCCGAGGGCCTGGCCCGCCGGGCCGGCAGCGAGGCGGAGGCCCTCGTGCGGCTCCAGGACTGCCGCTGGCAGTCGGTGTACCGGCCCGTGCGGCCGGCCTGAGCGCCGCCCCCACGAGGCTTGCCATTGCTACGTCCTGTGTCGCTCGCTCGCGAGGGCCGACAATGACGACCTAGCACCTTTGCTGTTCCGTCCCCGCGCGATGGGCTTCTTCGTCCAGCTCACCGACGCCATCGCCAGCCGGCAGTCCCTGCTGGTGACGGGACTGGACCCCAATCCGGAGATGCTGCAGAGCTGGGCCCACCGGCGCGGCATGGGCGGCCGCTCCTTCCTCTCCCAGGCGCGGCACTGGATCAAGGCCGTGATCGAGGCCACCGCCGATCACGTCTGCGCCTACAAGCCGAGCCTCGGCTTCTACCAGTCGCTCGGGCCCGTCGGTCTGGAGCTGCTGCGGGAGGTGCGGGAGCTGGTGCCGCTCGACACCCCGCTGATCGTCGATGCCAAGCACGGCGATCTCAACAGTTCCTCCGCCCTGGCCCACTACCTGTTCCGCGAACTGGGGGCCGACGCCGTCACCCTCTCGCCCCTGGCCGGCCAGGACATCGCCGCCCCGTTCCTGCTCTATCCGGAGAAGGCGGTGGTGGTCACCTGCCACAGCTCCAACCCTGCGGCCCGGATCCTGCAGCACCACCCCAGCGAGGAGGATCCGCTCTACCTGCGGATCGTGCGCGAGACCCAGCGCTGGGCCACCCCCGACCAGCTGCTGCTGGAGGTGGGCACGAGCGACCCGGCGATCCTGGCGCGAGTGCGGCAGGAGGCCCCGGAGCGGTTACTGATCCTGCGCAGCCTCTGGGGCGAGGAGGATCGCCTCGATGCTCTGCTGGAGGCGGGGCTGAGCGCCTCGGCCGACGGGCTGCTGCTGCCCCTGCCCCAGAACCTCCTGGTGGAGGACGACATGGCGGAGCGGGCCGGGCGGCTCAACCGCCGCATCAGCGAGCGACGCGACCACTGGCTCAACCAGCGGGCGGCGAAAACCGACGCCGAGGGCGACAGCTGCCGGCTGTGGCTGCCGGAGCGCCATCCCTCCCCCACGGCCGACACCGACGTGGATCCGGAGGATCCGATGGCTCCCCTCATCCTTGATCTGTTCGACATCGGCTGCCTGTTGTTCGGCGAGTACGTGCAGGCCTCCGGGGCGGTGTTCAGCTATTACGTGGATCTGCGCCAGATCATCTCCGATCCCAACCTCTTCCACCGGGTGCTGCACGCCTATGCCGGCCTGCTGGAGAACCTGGCCTTCGATCGCATCGCCGGCATCCCCTACGGCGCCCTGCCCACCGCCACCGGGCTGTCGCTGCAGCTCCACAAGCCGCTGATCTATCCGCGCAAGGAGGTGAAAGCCCACGGCGCCCGCCGCCTGATCGAGGGCGACTTCGAGGAGGGCGATCTGGTGGTGGTGGTCGACGACATCCTGATCAGCGGCGGCAGCGTGCTGGAGGGCATCGCCAAGCTCGAAGGCTCCGGCCTGGAGGTGCAGGACGTGGTGGTGTTCATCGACCATGGCGGCGAGGCCGACACCAGTGCCCGCCGGCGCCTCGAGCGGGGCGGCTACCGGCTGCATGCGGTGCTCGACATCGACCGCATCACCCGGGTGCTGCACCGCAGCGGCCGCCTCACCGACGCCCAGGCGGCCCTGCTGGGGGAAGGTGACGGCAACGATGAAGCCGCACCGCGGCCGGTGCTGGCCGGCTCGTAGATTGGCCCGGCGTCCCTGAACCCCCCGGGCGCCCCCTCTCCCCATGTCGGATCCACCAGCGGGATCCCGCCCCGGCGCTCCGCCGGCCCCCACCATCGGTGAGCTTGAGGCCAAGTACTCCCTGTACTGCAAAGCCATGCGGCTGCTGATCAAGGAGGGACGGAGCATCGAGGCCATCCGCCGCACGGTGGCCTGGAGCCGCCTCGAGCAGCTCCACCTCTGCCTGCCCAGCCGCTACAAATCTCCCGATTACCTCTGCGCCGTCCTGCGCCGGGACCAGGCCTGAGCGCGAACTGAGCACGGCCCTACGTGAAGTCGATCTCCGATCCCTTCCTGCGCCGGCCGGTGCTCACCCTGGTGCTCAGCCTGCTGGTGCTGCTGGCGGGCCTGGTGAGCCTGCCGCTGCTGCAGGTGGAGAACCTGCCGCCGATCGCCCCCGGCAGGGTCACCGTGCGGGCCAGCTGGCCCGGCGGCGGCCCCGAGGTGGTGGAGCAGGGGGTGACCGCCCTGCTGGAGAAGCAGTTCAACGGTCTTGAGCGTCTGGACACGATCCGCTCCACCAGCTCGGCCAACGGCAGCAGCATCAGCCTGGCCTTCGAGGGCGGCAACCCCGAGCTCAACCAGATCAACACCCAGAACGAGGCCACGGTGGTGGCCCGCCAGCTGCCCGCCCAGGTGGCTCGCTTTGGCGTGCAGGTGCGCCGCAGCTCCGACGATCTGCTGATGGTGCTGAGCTTCAGCGCCGACCGCAGCCTCTACAACGACACCTTCCTCACCGGCTGGGTGGATGGGGTGGTGAAGGAGCGGCTTCGGCGCGTGCAGGGCGTGGGAGACGTGAACCTGTTCGGCGGCAGCGGCCTGGCCTTCCGGCTCTGGCTGGATCCGGTGCGGCTCGAGCAGCGGGGCCTCACCCTGCTCGACGTGCGTCAGGCGCTGCAGCAGCAGAACGTGCTCGCGGCCCTGGGCCAGGTGGGCGAGGCGCCGATGCCGCCCGACCAGGCCCTCACCCTGCCGCTGCGGATGGAGGGGCGGCTGCGCAGCCCGGCGGAGTTCGAGCAGCTGGTGGTGGCCCGCAGCGCCGAGGGCGGCCTCACCCTGCTGCGCGACGTGGGCCGGGTGAGCCTCGGCAGCGAGAGCTACGACACGATCGCCACCGATCTGCGCGGCGCCCCGGCCGTGGCCCTGGGCGTGTTCCAGCGCGATGGCAGCAATGCCCTGGCCGTGCGTGCCGGCCTCGAGCGCGCCCTCGACGAGCTGGGCCCCCGCTTCCCTCCTGGGGTCGCCATGGAGGTGATCGTGGATGAAGCGGAGAGCGTGCGCACCAGCATCGATGGCGCCGTGGAGGCCCTGCGGGACTCGGTGCTGCTGGTGTTCGTGGTGCTGCTGCTGGGGCTGGGCAACAGCCGCCTGGCCCTGATCACCGCCCTGGCGGTGCCGGTGGCGCTGATCGGCGCCTTTTCGGTGCTGAAACTCACCGGAGCCTCGATCAACACCCTGTCCCTGTTCGGGATGGTGCTGGCCTCGGGCCTGGTGGTCGACGACGCGATCGTCGTCAGCGAGGACATCGGCCGGCGGCTGGAGGAGGGCACCCCGGCCCTGCAGGCGGCCCGGGAGGCGATGGCGGAACTGGGCGGCGCCGTGGTGGCCACCTCCCTGGTGCTGGTGGTGGTCTTCCTGCCGGTGCTCGGGCTGGAAGGAAGCGTGGGCCGGCTCTACGCGCCGATCGCGATCACGATCGCTGCCGCCATCGCCTTCTCCACGCTCAACGCCCTCTCGTTCACGCCGGTGGCGGCCAGCCGCTTCCTCCATGCCGAACGGCGAGAACCGGCCTGGCTGCAGCGCTGGGTGGATCCCCCCCGCCGCGCCCTGGAGGCGCTGGAGGCGCCCTACAGCCGCTGGCTCGACCAGGCGCTCAGCCGGCGCTTCCTGGTGCTCGCCCTTCTGCTGCTGGGCCTGGTTCTCACCGGCGTGGCCCTGGTGCAGCGTCCCACCGCCTTCATCCCCCAGGAGGACACGGGCCAGCTGCGCGGGGTGGTGATCCTGCCGGAGGGCTCCTCGCTGCAGCGCACCCGCGCGGTGATGGAGCGGGTGCAGGAGCTGGCCCGCTCCGAACCCCTGATCAAGAGCGCCAACTTCTACGCCGGCCGCTCCTTCGGCGACAGCAGCCCGAACAAGGGCCAGTTCTTCCTGCGCCTCAAGCCGGTGCGGGAACGCCGGGACGCGGATGAATCCAGCACGGCGGTGGGCGAACGGCTGAATCCGCTGCTGCGCCAGCGCGTGCCCGATGCCGTGGTGCAGCTGAGTGAGGCGCCGAGCGTGCGGGGCTTCAGCAGTGAGGGGGGCCTGGAGCTCGATCTGCTCGACACCCGCTCGGGAGCCCAGGATCTGGCGAGCTTTGAGCAGGAGGTGCGCGACTACATTGCAGAAGCGCAGGCCACCGGAGCCTTCGAGCGGGTGTCCACCCGCTTCAGCACCGGGGCTCCCCTGCTCCAGCTGCTGCCTGACCGCCAGCGCATGGCCTCCCTCGGGGTGGAGATGGCCGCGGTGGTCGACACCCTCGGCGCCAGCTTCGGCAGCGATTACGTCAACGACAGCTTCGAAGGCGACCAGGTGCGCCGGGTGATCGTGCAGCTGGAGGGCCGGGAACGGCGCGACATCGGCGACGTGCTCTCCCTGCCGGTGCGCAGCCGCGACGGCCGGCTGATCCCGATCGGAGAGCTGGTGCGGGTGGAGCAGCGTTCCGGCCCCACCAGCATCAACCACACCCGCCTGGTGCGCTCCATTTCTGTGCGGGCCCTGCCGCGGGCGGGGGTGAGCAGCGGCCAGGCGATGGCCCTGCTGGAGCAGGTGCTGAAGCGGCGGGGCTCCGATGCCCTCGATCTGGAATGGGCCGGCCTGGCCCGGGAGGAAGCCCGGGGTGGCGGCGCCACCCTGCGGCTGTTCGCCCTGGGGCTGCTGGTGATGGCCCTGGTGCTGGCGGGCCTGTACGAAAACCTGCTGGATCCCCTGATCATCCTGGTCACCGTGCCCCTGGCCCTGCTCGGGGCCCTGTCTGGCCTGGCTCTGCGGGGCATTCCGCTGGATGTCTACGGCCAGATGGGCCTGCTGGTGCTCGCCAGCCTGGCCGCCAAGAACGGCATTTTGATCGTGGAGTTCGCCAACCAGCGGCTTGAGCGGGGCATGGACCTCGACAGCGCCATCCACGGCGCGGCGGTGGCCCGTCTGCGACCGATCCTGCTCACAGCCTTCTCCTCCCTGGCCGGCTTCCTGCCGCTGGTGCTTGCCAGCGGCGCCGGTGCCGCGAGCCGCATCAGCATCGGCACCGTGGTGTTCAGCGGGCTGCTGGTGGCCACTGTGCTCACCCTGTTCGTGGTGCCGGCCGTCTACCGCGTGGTCAAGGGCTGGGAGCTTCGACACGCTCGACCCGGTAGCCCGCCCGGCGCAGCAGGGACACCAGACCCTGGTCTCCCAGGAGGTGCAGCAGCCCCACCGCCACCAGGGTGACGCCGGGGCGCAGAAGTTGCTTCTCCAGCCGCGGCAGCCAGGCCCGATGGCGCCCCCGCAGACGCCGCTCCAAGGGATCGCCACCGGCTTCGCCGGCTTCGGGCAGCAGGGCTTCCAGCCGATCCACCTGGCCCAGCTGCCAGGCAGCGGCCAGATCGCCCAGGCGCAGGTCGGAGGGCCGGGGTTCCGCCAGCGCCTGTTCGATGGCCCGGCGTTGCTGGTTCAGCGGCAGATCGGCCAGCAGGTTCAGCTGCGCCGCCGCCGTATCCAGTCCCGCCACCGGTCGGCCGGCGGCGGCGGCGCAGCGGGCCAGCCACTGGTCGACGCCTGCGGCATCGAAACCCTGGCGTTCCAGTTCACGGCCCGAGAGCAGCAGCAGCACCGCCCAGGGCCGCAGCTGGCGCAGCACCTCCGGTGTCAGCCCCAGGGCTGCGAGGCGATCGCCCACCCGCCGCCAGAGCACGGGCCCCAGGTCCGCCTCAAGGCTTCCGCCCGGGGGCTGCAGCGCCCGTTCCGCGATCAGCGGCAGGAGGGTGGACACCTCAAGGGCCGCCGGCTCCACCTCCATCAGCAGGCGGTCGGCCTGGGAACACCAGCGGCGGTAGAGGGGCGGCAGGTCGACGCCCGGCGGCAGGCGGTGCAGGGTGCCGGCCAGCAACAGGGTTCCAGCGGGTCCGCGCACCCGCCAGAGGAGGCCTACGGCGGCAGCCGCCGCGGGCCGCGGGGCAACCAGGGGCGCGGCCTCCAGACCCCTGCAGCCCAGCAACCCCAGCACGACGAGCAGCAGGGCCGTGCGCCGCAGCGCCCTCCTCAGGGGATCAGGTGCAACCCTGCACGGAGATGCGGTAGCTGAAGCCGAGGGCCCCGGGATCACTGCTCGCTCCGATCTTGAAGTTCATCTGGCTGGCCTGCTTGCCGGGCACGGCGGGGAACGGCCCGTACTCCCTGCCCGTGCCGATCGGAGGGCTGATGGTTTCGTTGAACACCTGCAGGCTGGTGCCGTCGGTGAACTTCATGAAGCCGGTCACCGGGTACTTGGCCGAGGGATCGGAGGAGTTGGCGGTGAAGAAGAACTTGTAGGTGCGGTAGGGCTTGTCGACGATGAAATCGGTGTTCCAGTTCGTCTTGCCGATCAGACGGCCACGGCCCACCTGCTTGGAGACGATCGGGGTAGTGCCGTTGCCACCGATCGGGGTGAGGAACACGCACAGCGGGGCCGCACTGACGACGGCGGGTGCCAGGGCGACGGACAGTCCGAGGATCAGACCGGCCGCGATCGGCTCACGGAAACGGAGCATGGGGCACGCGGGAAAACGCCTCCGAATTATTGCCACGCAGCTGCGCCCGTGCCGCCGGATAACGGCCCCGGAGCTTCAGCGCACCAACGGCGGGTTGAACAGCGGCCGGCGGAAGCTGCAGGCGACCCAGCGGGGAGCATGACCCGGCCGCTGCACACGGAGGCGCAGCCGCACGCCGTCTTCGGTGGGCTCATAGCTGGCGCCGGTGCCCTCGATCGGCTCCACCGTGAGCAGTTGTAGCCGCTGGCGATCGTCTCGGCGGTGCAGGCGTGCAGGGCCCGCAGCCGCAGGGCCTCCCAGGCGGCGGGGGAGGAGGCGAAAGCGGCGTCGCCGCCCAGAACAGCGGCGGCCACCAGCAGGGAGACGGTGAGGCTGGGAGAACCCAAGGCCGGCGAACGCGGAGATCCGGCCCCATCCTGGGGGTATCCCTCCCCCCACCTGCGCGGTGCTGCTGCCCGCCACCCAGCCGATCTGGTCGCTGCCGCGGGAGCAGATGGTGCAGGTGCTCCAGAGCCGCCCCGAGGGGCTCAGCCAGGCCGAGGCCGCCGCGCGGCTGCAGCGCTGGGGCCCCAACCAGCTGCCGCCGCAGCGCCGCCGGCCCCTGATCCTGCGGCTGCTGGATCAGATGGTGCATTTCATGGCCCTGCTGCTGTGGATCGCCGGGGCCCTGGCCTTCGCCGCGGGCACCCCCCAGCTGGGCTGGGCGATCTGGTCGGTGGTGCTGATCAACGGGCTCTTT